>JAKITG010000044.1 GCA_021648195.1 Flavobacteriaceae bacterium
CAGGCGACTCGTGGCTCTTCAAGTTCTACGGTAACGCAGGGTGCAAAAAAAAACTTACCACCACCACTGGGCACAGAGGCGAGCTTCTCGGAACCCTCCTTGATCAGGTCCTCGATGTTCTTGCCCTTCAGCTCCGACATGACCTGCGTTGCAGACGGGGAAAGGAGTGAACACACGTGTAGTCCAAACCCAACACACCTGTAAAGCACACATAGCTAAAACATCTTGTTTGTCTCTTACGGCATAACTTCCTTCAAATTTATTAATGAGCTTATTTATTTTATCAACTGCGGTTCGGATACCTTCTTCCTCTCCTTCTCCTTTAATTTTTAACGGATAAACACGATTTCCAATCGTAACCTTTATTCCTATTATTTCGTCCATCCTTCTAGTCTAATCGCTTAATTGAACAATGCATTTGTCAATTTCTCGAATTAACGTATTTATTTTTAGCTTCGTTATATGTTTGTCCTCTTTGCTGCCTACAATTGCATTTGCAATTCTTAATGACTCTTGCTTTTTTTCTAAATCACTAACTAATTGATAATGTTGTGTTAATTGTTGCTTTAAAACATGTTTATCTTGTAGCAACTGTTTATTTTCTTGTTGTAAATCACTATATTTATGTAATAATTTAGTTAATTTACTATCTAGCAAATCTACAATTTGAATTAACTTACTCATCAATCTTAAAGAATCAAACAATTTCAACAAATTTAATACACCTACAACTATTAAACAACTATTTTGTAATATTAAAATTGAAAAATATTCAAATAATTGAAAATAACTACTTAAAATTCTATTTTTTAGTATCATATCTTATGACTACTTTTGCAAGCGTATGCATAAAAAATATAGCTCAATTATTTTCTTAATCCTTATCCAATTTGCTTATTCACAAAGCAAATACCCAACAGATTATTTTATAAATCCTTTGGAAGTACCTTTGATATTATCTGGCACTTTTGGAGAGTTACGATCCAATCATTTTCATGCGGGTATTGATATCAAAACACAAGGCAAAGAGGGCTTAAAAATTGTTTCTTCTGCAGGTGGCTATGTGTCTAGAATTAATGTTTCTCTATGGGGATATGGTAAGGCTCTTTATGTCACTCATCCTAATGGATACACTACAGTATATGGACATTTAAAAAAATTTTCACCTAAAATTGAAGCCTTTGTTAAAAAAGCACAGTACAAAAAAGAAACTTTTACTATTAGATTATACCCTAAATCAAGTGATTTAAAAGTAACAAAAGGAGAACTTATCGCTTTAAGCGGAAACTCAGGTAGCTCTGGCGGACCACATTTACATTATGAAATAAGAGATGTAAAAGCAAATATTTTAAACCCGATGTTGTTCGGAATTAATGTTCCTGATCATAAACGACCTACAATTCAATCGGCTTTTGTGTATTCTAAAAATAATTCCTCACAAGTCAATAAATCAAATAAAGTGGTTGGCTTATCATTAAAACGTCAAAAAGATGGTAATTTATTAGCAAATCCAGTCTCTGCTCATGGAGAAATTAGCATTGGAATAAATGCTTTTGATCGGTTGGATGCTGCAATAAACAAAAATGGACTATACGATTTGGAAATGCAAGTAAATGGAAAAAAAATGTTTAAACTCACTTGGGATAAATTTTCTTTTAGTGAATCAAGGTATATCAATACATATATTGATTATGATCGCTACACAAGGTTAAGACAACGAGTTCAGCAGTGTTTTATCAACCTTCCCGAAAAAAAGCTAAGTCTATATAAATTATTAAATAACAAAGGTTATTTTCAAGTTGAAGATGGTTTGGATTACAATGTTGTAGTTACTGCTAAAGATTTTGAAGGAAATCAAACAAAATTGACCATTCCGATAAAAGGAAAAAAGGATACGATATTAATTGCTAAAACAATTAAAAAAACACCTTATTTTTTTAAAGCAAATCAAGTCAATATGATTAGTGATAGCATAGTGCATGTGTCATTTCCTAAAAACATATTTTATTCCGATTTTTATTTTGATTATTCGTATAAAAATGGAGTTGCAAAATTGCATAATAGCACCATACCTGTACATAGTAATTTTAAAATTTATTTTGATGTCTCAAAATATTCTATTGATGAAATTAAGAAAATGTATATTGCTAGAAAAAATAAATATGGAAAACTAAGTCGCTTAAATACTCGTTATAGAGATGGTAAATTATCTACTTCAAGTAAAATTTTAGGTGAATATACCTTATCTTCTGATAATCAGAATCCTAAAATAGTGCATTATAATTTTAAAGTCAATCAAAATCTTAATAAAAAAAGATATTTGAAAGTTAAAATTTCAGATACTGGTGGTGATGGAATAAAATCTTACAGAGGGGAAATAAACGGAAAATGGATTTTGATGGAATACAACCCAAAATTTGGTACTTTAACTTATGATTTTAAGAATGGAAATTTAATAGGATTAAAACATATATTACAGGTAGTTGTTACAGATAATGTAAATAATTCAACTACATTTACTACTTCATTTAATAGAAAGTAAAAAATAGTGAATTTTTGAAAGCAAATTTAATTTTTCTTTTTTTCTTTACAATTGGTACAAATATAGCTACTGCTCAAACAGGCACTATTGAAGGAAAAGTGCTTGACAAGGATGGTAATCCTATAGAAAATGTTTCTATAACATACAATCAATTAGGCACTACAACTAATATACAAGGAGAATATACTCTATCTGTACCTTCAGGTAAATCAATACAAATTAAATACAGTCATCTTTCTTACAAAACATATACAAGAAAAGTAAATATTCCAAAAGGTAGAACTTTACAGTTTTCTCTTAAACTTCAAGTTAAAACTGAAAAAATTGATGAAGTTATTATCATAGACGAAAGGAAAAGCATTAAGGGAATTACAACGATCAAAAAAGATATTATAAATAATTTACCAAGTGCTAATGGAGGTGTTGAAGGTGTATTGAAAACGTTGCCTGGAGTAAGTTTTAACAATGAATTAAGTACACAATATAATGTTAGAGGAGGTAGTTTTGATGAAAATTTAGTGTATATAAATGGTGTTGAAATTTACCGTCCGTTTTTAGTTAGATCTGGACAGCAAGAAGGACTCAGCTTTGTAAATCCAAATTTGACACAAAATGTTGAATTTTCTGCTGGAGGATTTCAGTCTAAATATGGAGATAAACTATCCTCAGTTTTAGATATTACCTATCGAAAACCAACTGATTTTGGTGTTGCTATTGAAGCTAGCTTATTAGGAGCATCTGCAACTATTGAAGGAGTTTCAAAAAATAAAAAATTAAAAGGTATTGTTGGTGGACGATACAGAGATAATAGTTTATTTGTAAATAGCAAGGATATAAACTCAAATTATGATCCTAATTTTACCGATATTCAAACCTATTTGTCGTATGATTTTAGTGAAAAATTTACATTAGATTTTTTAGGAAGCTATTCTTTAAATAATTACAACTTCACTCCTTTCTCACAGCAAACAAATTTTGGTACAGTTACAAACCCTTTAGCATTGGTTGTAAATTATAGAGGAACAGAAAAAGACAGGTATGAAACCGTTTTTGGAGCACTTAGTGGTATCTATAAGGTTACTGACGACCTTACTTTAAATCTAACAACTTCAACATACAATACTAAAGAACAAGAATATTTTGACATTTTAGCATTTTATGGTATTGGTGAAGTAAATACAGACTTTGGTTCTGATAATTTTGGTAATGTAGATTTTATACAAGCCATTGGTTCTCAACTTGACCATGCAAGAAATAATATTGATGCACAAATTTCAAATATTTCACTAAAAGCTACACTTAGAAAAGAAACAAACCTATTTGAATTTGGCGCTAAATATCAATATGAAAACATAAAAGATAGAATTATTGAATGGCAAGTAATTGATTCTGCAAGGTTTTCTATCAGACCCACTTATTTGTACCCAAAAAATGATGAACCCTACACACCTTACTCTGGACCAATCGTTCTTTATAATAATGTAAGAGCTGATAATAATATTCAAATTAATAGAATTTCTGGATTTGCTCAATGGAGTAAAAAATTATTTGTAAAAGAACACACTATTTGGTATAATATTGGAGTTAGAGCACAACAGTGGACTATTAGTGGTGAAAATATAATGTCGAAAAAACATTTTATTGTTAGTCCAAGAGCACAATTTACTGTCAAACCCAATTGGGATAAAGATATGTTATTTAGAATTTCGGGTGGACTTTATCATCAACCACCATTCTATAGAGAATTACGTGATTCAATAGGCATTGTACATCCAGAAGTTAAAGCTCAAAAGTCTATTCATTTAGTATTAGGCAATGATTATAGCTTTAAAATGTGGGGAAGACCATTTAAATTGACAACAGAAGCATATTATAAAAAGTTAAGTGATGTCAATCCTTTTACCATTGAAAATGTTAGAATAAGATACAAGGCTAAAAATAATGCGGTAGCATATGCAACAGGATTTGATATGCGATTAAACGGAGAGTTTGTTCCAGGAACCGAATCTTGGTTTAGTATTGGATATCTAAATACCAAAGAAAATATTGATAATAGAGGTTATATATCTCGACCTACAGATCAACGTTTAAAATTTGCTATTTTATTTCAAGATTATGTACCCTCTATTCCTGCACTAAAAATGTATTTAAATATGGTCTATAATACTGGTGTTCCTGGAGGATCTCCTTCTTATGCCGATCCTTATATATTTCAAAATAGATTAAAAGATTATTTTAGAGCTGATGTAGGAATTTCCTATGTTTTTGTAGATTTTCAAAATGCAGCAAAAGTAAAATGGCAAAAGAAATTTAAAGAATTATCTGCTGGAATTGAACTGTTTAACATGTTTGATGTACAAAATACTATTACCAATACTTGGGTGAGAGACGTTTCTTCAAATAGATCTATCGGTATTCCTAATTTTTTAAGCGGAAGGGTTTTGAATGTTAAAATTGCAATGAAATTTTAATTTCTTAATCGCAAGGCGATAACTATATTACCATAAAATACAATGATATATACCCAAACCACAAAGGCTTACTGCGGGTTAAATTTTATCGAGCGT
Source organism: Flavobacteriaceae bacterium (assembly GCA_021648195.1). Lineage (GTDB taxonomy): Bacteria > Bacteroidota > Bacteroidia > Flavobacteriales > Flavobacteriaceae > Lutimonas. Next base: position 5,110 of record JAKITG010000044.1, read on the forward strand.
CATACTTCTTTGTGAAAATAGTTTTTTCAACGGTCTTAAAATGCACTATTCTTAAGCCTTCTCTTTACTCACACCGTGACTTCAAGTCACGGTGTGAGTTTTAAACAATCTCTATTTTCTTCAATAAAAACGAAGCATTCCTGTTTTTACAAATATCATCTTCTAGTTTATAGTCAAAATGTAATTCGTTATTGATAATTTCTGCATCAAAATAATAGTTTTGAATTTTATTATTTAAGCCTTTACAATATTGAGCAAAATTAAGATTTAAAGCTTTTTTAATTCGAATTACTTCCTTCTCTAAAAATTTAAGTCTTCATAAACAAAGGCTTACTGCGGGTTAAATTTTTATCGAGCGTCATACTTCTTTGTGAAAATAGCTTTTGCAACGGTCTTAAAATGCACTATTCTTAAGCCTTCCCTTTACTCACACCGTGACTTCAAGTCACGGTGTGAGTTTTACTGCCCCGATTCTGCACGACTTATTTTTTAACAGATACTTAGTAGGCAAAGACATAGCTTAAATGAATTTTTAGAACCCACCTTTAATCATTTTCTAATATCTTTTTATATTCTTTCAATTTAGCTTTTGTTTCAGTATCTAGTATTGGCTCATCAATATCTGAATACTGCTGTAGTACTTTTAAAATAGTTTCAGCAACTAAAAGACGAGATGTTGCTTTGTCATCTGAAGGAATAATAAACCAAGGTGCAGATTTTGTAGAAGTCTTGCCTAATAAATCTTCAAAACAAAACATATATTTTTCCCATAGTTTTCTTTCTTTAATATCTGCTCCTGAAAATTTCCAATTTTTCTCTTCCAATTCAATTCTTCTTAACAATCTGTTTTTTTGTTCTTCTTTGGATATATTTAAAAAGAATTTTAAAATAATTGTGCCATTTTCAGTCAAATGTTGTTCAAAATTATTTATTTGTTGCATTCTGTTATGATAGAACGCATCATTTAATTGATTAATATTGGTAATTGAGGGAATGTTTTCTCCTAAAATATATTCGGGATGTACTCTGGTAATTAAAACATTTTCATAATATGTTCGATTGAAAACACCAAATGTACCTCTTTGAGGTAATGCAATATAATGTCTCCATAAATAATCATGTTCTAACTCTAATGTTGACGGTTTTTTAAAGCTATGAACATTAATTCCTCTCGTATTAAAACTTTTAAAAACCTCTCTAATTAAGCTATCTTTTCCTGCAGTATCCATTCCTTGCAAGCAAATTAACACACTATATTTATTGTGTGCATACATTATGTTTTGAATTTGGCTAATTTCTTTACGAACTTTTTTTAATCTTTTTTTTGCATTATTTTCAATATGCAACGTTTTCGTTTTACTTAAATCAATCTTTGAAGTTACTTGATAAGGATTTATTTTCATGTTTCTATATGCTTTATTTTTTACGATACAAAAAAATTATTTTACGAAGTTATACCAAGCCTTCATAGAGTTTCACTAAGGTTGAATATTCAAGGTTTATTTTACACATTAAATCGCTGTTATTTTCTAGCAAATAGACTCACATCATCAGTACTTATTTCATCTCCTCCCAAAATAAGTAACCTCTCCACAATATTTCTTAGTTCACGAATATTACCTGTCCAATCGTATTCTTGCAATAACTTTATAGCACTTTTACTAAATATTTTTGGAATATTACCTTGTTCTGCTGATATTTTATTTGAAAAATACTCAATCAACATAGGAATATCTTCTACCCTGTCATTTAAAGAAGGTACATGTATCAAGATAACAGCCAATCGGTGGTATAAATCCTCTCTAAATTTTCCCTTAGCTATTTCTTCCTTCAAATTTTTGTTTGTAGCTGCTAAAACTCTAACATCTACTTTAATATCTTTATCGCTACCTACTCTACTTATCTTGTTTTCTTGTAGAGCTCTTAAAACTTTTGCTTGAGCAGATAGGCTCATATCACCAATTTCATCTAAAAAAATAATGCCTCTATTGGCAGCTTCAAATTTACCTGCTCGATCTTTATTTGCTCCAGTAAAAGAACCTTTTACATGTCCGAATAGTTCACTTTCAATCAATTCTGATGGTATTGCAGCACAATTCACTTCAATCATGGCTCCTTTTGAACGGTTACTTTTTTGATGAATCCAATGAGCTACCAATTCCTTTCCTGTTCCATTATCACCTGTTATTAAAACTCTTGCATCAGTTGGGGCAACTTTATCTATAATCTTTTTAATTGATGAAATCGCTTTGCTCTCACCAATCATTTCATAGTTCTTATTTACTTTTTTCTTGAGCTGCTTATTTTCAATAACCAACTTCTTTTTGTCAAGAGCATTTCTTACTGCATTGAGCAATCTATTTAAATCAGGTGGTTTAGAGATATAATCAAAAGCTCCAAGACGCATTGTTTCAACAGCAGTTTCTAACTCACCATGACCAGATATCATGATAAAAGGTATCTCAGGTTTAATTTTTTGTGTTTTTTCTAGAACTTCTACTCCATCCATTTTTGGCATTTTAATATCACATAATACCAAGTCATAATCTTTTTTTTCAATCATTTCCATACCTAATAAACCATTTTCAGCTCCTTCAACTTCATAATGTTTATTTTCTTCTTGTATGATTTTGGTTAACACTCTACGGATAGCATCTTCATCTTCAATTATTAATATTCTATTCATTTTTATTCTAATTTACACTAAAACTATTTGTTTTATTATTTAATTTTCACCTTTTAACTCTTGGCTAGAATTTTAGTAGTTGGTATCTAATGTTTCTTGATTATTATCTACTGGCTTTTTATTTCCAATCTTGTAGTTTTAACCCGAACCTCTCACCTTTATCCATTTATCTTTCTAATATTTTAACCATTTATATATTTCTTTATAATTCACTTTTTTTCCATACATTAATATCCCAACTCTATAAATTTTGGAAGCTAACCAAACTACAGCTAAGAAGGTTCCAAATAATAGCAATAATGATATTAAAATTTGCCACCAAGGCACGCCAAATGGAATTCGCATTAGCATAACAATTGGTGAAGTAAATGGAATCATTGAAAAAATTGTTGCTACTGTACCATGTGGATCATTAATAACTGTAGCAAAACCTACATATACTCCAATCATTAATGGCATCATAACAGGTAGCATGAATTGCTGTGTATCTGTTTCGTTATCAACTGCTGCACCAATCGCAGCATAAATTGAACTGTATAACAAATAACCACATAAAAAGTATAAGACAAACAAAATAGACATACTTAAAAGAGGTAAATTGAGTATTTCAGATATAATATGTTGCCCTTCGCCTTGAGCCAATACTTCCATTTGTTCTGCAGGGATTTTTGAAGATGCTATATTTCCCGAAAGATTAACACCAAACACAAAAGAACTTACAATTAAACCAATAAATAACAAAATACCCCAAATGAAAAATTGTGTTAACCCTGCAGCAGCTGTTCCTATAATTTTGCCTAACATGAGTTGAAAGGGTTTTACAGATGAAATAATTACTTCTATAATCCTACTCGTTTTTTCCTCTATAACACTTCGCATTACCATGGCTCCGTAAATAATAATAAACATCATTATCATATATCCCGCTCCCATTCCTAGCCCAATTTTTATACCATTAATGAGCTTAGAAGATTCTTCTCCATTAAAATTTGATAAATTAATATCTACATTTACTTTTGATTTTTCAAGCTTATGGAGGTCAATATTTAATTGTAACATTTTTTCATTTCGTAATTTTTTTTCAATTATCGATTCTAATTCAGATATAGTTACCATACCTGGAGAGTCTTTTGAAAAAAAATGTACATTTTTAGCAACAGCATTGATGCTATCTTCTTTAGGAATAAATAATAAGCCCTCTTGTGTAGATTGATTTACAATAACTTTAGCCTTTTCTAAACCAATTTCTGTCAAATCTTCAAAATGAATAGTATTACTGCCTTTCAAATCATTTTTTGAGAAAAACCCTGATTCATCAACATAAGCTATAGTGCTTTTCTTTTCCATACTACTTTTTGTTAAAAAAGCAACCAAAGCAATCATACCAATCATGAGTATCGGACTTAATAGTGTCATGATAATAAAAGTTTTATTTCTCACTTTTGCTATAAATTCTCGTTTTATAATGAGTTTTAGTTTATTCATTGTATAAGTTTCTCTATTTAAATGAGTTTTAAGAATTTTGATTAACTGCTTGAATAAAAATATCGCTAGCACTAGGAATTACTTCTACATAGTGATTGATATAGGCTTTGTTATTTAAATACTTAATTAAATCAGTTGATGTTTCGTTGTTTTTTAATTTGATATTCAATTTTAAATCATCTTCCAATGATTTAAAGGTTGCAGGAGTAACCGTAAATTTTTCTGATAAATCTTGCAATAAATTATCTTTGTTTTCAGTATTTAAGCCAACTTCAAAGGTGTTAGTTTTGAATTGCTTTTTAATATCAACTAATTTCCCATCCAAAACTTTTTTAGATTGATGAATTAAAGCAATGTGTTCACAAAGTTCTTCAACAGATTCCATACGATGTGTTGAAAAAATAATGGTTGATCCTTCTTTTTGCAAGTTTAATATTTCATTCTTTATCAAATTGGCATTTATTGGATCAAAACCACTAAAAGGCTCATCAAAAATTAATAATTTTGGTTGATGTAACACGGTAATGATAAATTGAACCTTTTGTGCCATCCCTTTTGATAGTTCTTCAACTTTTTTATTTCGCCAAGCTGCTATATCAAATTTATCAAACCAATAATTAATACGTTTCTTTGCTTCTGCTTTTGACAAACCTTTTAATTGAGCTAAATACAAAGCCTGTTCTCCAACTTTCATTCGTTTGTATAAACCACGCTCCTCTGGTAAATATCCTATATGATGAACATCATTTGGCTGTAATTTTTCTCCATCAAAATACACCGTACCTTGATCTGGCATAGTTATTTGATTGATTATTCTAATAAATGTAGTCTTTCCTGCACCATTTGGTCCTAGTAAACCAAATATACTTCCTCTCGGTACTCGAATTGAAACATTATCTAAAGCTTTAAAATTACCGAAATTTTTATCAATCTTTTCGGCTATTAATATGTCTTCCATGTATCATTTTTAAAAAATCAAATATAGTGAAATGAAAAAAGGATATGGAAGCTTTACTTAAAAATTAAAGAAGTTTATCTAAATATTTTTTCTGAATTTCTTTAACCATATCAATAGTGATATTTGGTTTTATAATCCTAAGCATATCAATAATACCATCATTTTCATAAAAAATACCTTTAGCAATGTCAAAGTTTGTTACAGAAATATTATTTTTTATTTTAATTGTATGTTCTCTAAATTCTTCCCAAGATATTTGTTTTGGTATTTTTATATAATATCGATCACTATTATGTGGAGATTGATAAATATTACCTGAAATATGTTTTAAATCAAAAAACTTATTTAATCGTATTAAAGCATCAGTCTCATTTTTAATTTTTACATTTTTAGCAAAATCAAAACCTTCTTTTTTATATGCTAGCTGAATTTTCTCAATATGTGAATGCCTACGAATCCCCTTTAATCTTATTCCATTATATTTTATACTACCAATCTGTATTTCACATTTAGCGCCATCTAATTCTAGATTTTCAGAATTATTTATATTCTTTGTTGCTCTTAATATTCCTTCAAAGGAAACTGGTTTTTTTGTTATAAACACAACAGAGTTAGGTCTATTTATTTCCGAAAACCAAGTATAATACGTGACTAATGGATTGGGAATATGCACAACAAATGTGTTAGCAATTTTATTTTCTTCAATGGGGTCCACATTTTCTTGAACCGTTATTTTACCTATTAACTCATGAGTAGCCATACCTATTTAATATATTTAATGATTTTTAATTTCCTAAAAATACAAATAAGTCTGTACAATTTATAATATTTTTTAAAATTTACTATGCGCGCATAATATTTTTTTATACCTTTGAAGAATATGGAAAGAAGTAAAACAATAGATCACGTTTTAAGAGCAACTTGGCAAGCAGTAGCAAAAAGCTACAACGAGCAAGCTTCTAAACATAAAAGTACAATGGCAATTGCAATGGCATTACTTCATATAGATTTTGAAAAAGGAACACCTTCTACTTCTTTAGGGCCTTCGATGGGTATGGAAGCAACAAGCTTATCAAGAATTTTAAAAAATATGGAGGATAAAGGATTGATATATAGAGAGAAAAATCCAGAAGATGGAAGGAGTGTATTCATCAAGCTAACTGATTTAGGAAAAGAAAAAAGAGAAGTTTCAAAGTCATCTGTTTATAAATTTAATCAAATCGTTAGAGAAAATATTTCCGAAGAAAAGATCAATCATTTTTTTGAAGTAACCGAAACGATTAGTAAACTAATTAATCAAAAAGCGATTTTTAATAATTAACCAAATAAAATATAAAATATGAAGCGACATATTAAAAAAATAGCAGTAATTGGATCTGGAATCATGGGATCAGGTATTGCTTGTCACTTTGCCAATATTGGTGTAGAAGTTTTGTTATATGATATTGTTCCTCGTGAAGTAAACGATAAAGAAAAAGCAAGAGGCTTAACTCTAGAAAATAAGGCAGTTAGAAACCGTCTAGTAAATGATAGCTTAAAAGAATCTTTAAAATCAAAACCATCACCTATATATAATCAAAAATTTGCTAGTAGAATTTTTACTGGTAATTTAGAAGATGATTTACACAAAATAAAAGACGTAGATTGGATTATTGAAGTAGTTGTTGAACGTTTAGATATCAAACAAAAAGTTTTTGAAAGTATTGAAAAGCACAGAACTCCTGGCACATTAATTACCTCTAATACTTCTGGTATCCCTATCGCGTTTATGAATAAAGGCAGAAGTGAAGATTTTCAAAAACACTTTGCCGTAACGCACTTTTTCAATCCACCACGTTATTTAAAACTTTTTGAAGTTGTTCCTGGTCCAGATTGCAAGCAAGAAGTAACCGACTTCCTTATGCAATACGGTGAAAAATTTTTAGGTAAAACTTCTGTTTTAGCAAAAGATACTCCTGCATTTATTGGAAATCGAATCGGTGTATTTGGCATTATGAGTCTATTCCATATCGTAAAGGAACTAGGAATGACCGTTGAAGAAGTAGATAAACTAACTGGTCCTGTAATTGGTAGACCAAAATCTGCAACCTTTAGAACCTGTGATGTAGTTGGACTAGATACGTTAGTACATACTGCAAATGGTGTGGCAGACAATTGCCCTGATGATGAAATGCACGATTCTTTTGCCATACCAAATTTTATCAATACCATGATGAAAAACAAATGGTTAGGTAGTAAAACCAAACAAGGTTTTTATAAAAAAACTATGAATGCTGAGGGGAAAAAAGAAATTTTATCCTTAGACCTAAATACATTAGAATACAAAGCACAAGTTAGACCAAAATTCGCAACCTTATTGTCCACCAAAACTATTGATAATGTTACCGATCGTTTTAAGGTATTAATTAATGGTAAAGATAAAGCTGGTGAATTTTATAGAAAATCATTTACAGCTCTTTTTGCTTATGTACAAAATAGGATTCCAGAAATATCTGATGAACTTTATCGTATAGATGATGGATTAAGAGCAGGATTTGGCTGGCAACATGGTCCATTTCAAATTTGGGATGCTGTTGGCGTAACAAAAGCTGTTGAATTGATGAAAAATGAAGGTCATGACGTTGCCTCTTGGATTACTGAAATGTTGACCGCTGGAAACGATAGTTTCTATACAATAAAAGATGGTTTCAACTATTATTATGATATCCCTTCAAAAAAATATGTGAAAATTCCTGGTCAAGATGC
>JAKITG010000045.1 GCA_021648195.1 Flavobacteriaceae bacterium
TCGTATTAACTATAACTGCCCTAAGTTTGTTATTTCGCTATTTATTTTATTTCAATTAGCATTCTCAAAAAATCATTCAAATCAGCCGTTTTGTTAATGTCTGTTTTCGTTGCAATATTGAGTAAAATTAAGATTTAAAGCTTTTTTACTTCGAATTACTTCCTTCTCTAAAAAATTTAAGCCATCATAAACAAAGTTAGTCACAAAGGTTGATTATTTACAGTTCCATAAACAATAATTCTATATGAGATTCCGTCTGAATTTATTTTTTTGCAACCAAAACACCATGGCTAAACCTTTTTGGCTATCGCTTGGCAATTTATACAGAAAAATAATTTTCCAATTCTTTAAGAGTTTCGGCTGATGTTTTGATATCTTTTACTATTTTTCCTTTTTCTAAAACTACAATTCGTTCACAAACCTCGGTTACATGATTTAAATCATGACTCGATATTAAAACTGTTACTTCTTTATTATCTGTTAAAGATTTTAGCATTTTCTTTAAACGAATTTGTGTTGTAGGGTCAAGATTTGCAAAAGGCTCATCTAAAACAACTACTTCAGGATTACCTATAAGTGCTGCAACAATTCCTACTTTTTTCTGGTTTCCTTTGGATAAATTTCGTAAATATTTCTTTTTACCAATAATTTCACCATTAAACATTTCGTCAAATTGTTTTACAAAAGAATCAATATCTGCTTTGTTTTGACCTCGAAGTTCGCCAATAAAATAAAAGTATTCTTCGGCGGTTAAATATCCAATTAAAAAACTTTCATCAATAAAAGAGCCTGTAAACGACTTCCAACTTTCACTTGTATTTACTTGAATATCATTTGAAGTGATTTTTCCTGTAGTTGGTCGAATTAAATCTAATAGCAGATTGAAAAATGTTGTTTTTCCTGCACCATTGTTCCCAACCAATCCAAAGCTTTGACCTTTTAAAATTTCTAAATTTTCTATATTTAACACAGTTATTCCACCATATTTTTTAGTAAGTTCTATAGTTTGTATCATAATTTTTAGTTTTCTTGATCAAAGGCTTCAATCATTATATATTTTGATGCTAAATATTTATTGGTAATGACATTCATTATTTTTTGGTGAAATACAATTCCTATAAGTCCCAACACGATTAAAACTATGATTGCAATTTCAAAACTAAATAAATACTTAAACAGTCCGAAAATTAACATGGGAACTACCATCAAAGGAATTCCTATAAGCCATTGCACGGCTCCAGTACCTTGATAATTGAAGGCTGCTTTTTGATCTAAATTTATCTTTTTTCGATTGAACGAGCCACCATACATAATAACATGTGTATTAACACCAATATTATATACCATGGCAGCAAAATGTGCTAATAAAATTTGCCATCCAAAATACACATAAGGAATACTCAGCACAAATAAAACAACAACACTTATGGTCATTAATGTGAATTTTGATTTTAAATACTGTTCGTATTTAAAGTTTTGACTCATCAACATTTTGTAATAACTACTATCCCAAGCTGGAATAAACTGACCGAAATTTATTAAAAATGAACCTGTAACAAAAATTCCTATAAAAATGGACATCCATGTATTATCTCCAAATGTTTTTCCTGGATAGAAAAACAAGCCGTATAACAAACCTACTAGTAAAATTGGAAGTGTAGATTTTGCTCTTTTATTACGCATCATCAATTTTAAACCTAATTGCATAAAGGGTGCAATATCACCAAATCGTTTTGTCCAAGCCATCTCAGAAGATTCAACCTCTTTTACTTTTGCTTGAAGCGAACTATCTATGTATAATTTTTCTTTTAATATTTTATAATTATATAGGTATAATCCTATCAAAACTAAAATAGGAATTAATATCAATATTGGATGATTAGCAACACTTATAACTCCTTTTGAAATTAAATTTGAGAAGGAAATGATATTAAAGTAATCTAATGCATACAATGACCCTGCAACTACAATTATGGGCAAAAAAGACAATTCAGTCTTGGCAGATAGACTTTCAATAATAAAATTTAAAAAATTGACAATTAGTGTAATTATTATCAATGTTAAAACCCAAAATAAAACTACAGAATTATTATAATCATTCATTAATAATGTTATACCAAAAGGAATGATAGCAAATAAGGGTAAAAAATTAAAAAACGAAAAAGTAGACTTTCCCAATATATAATTAAGTATTGTACTTCTTTTAATGGGCAAAGTCAATAAGGGTTTGACACTCATTACAGGTAATTTTTGAAAGAAAAACCTTACCATTATATCTCCTAAAATCCAATAAAACAAAAAACTGTTAACCATCATAAAAGGATCAGCATCAGGATATTCTTTTTCTAATAATGGAAATATTGCTATTCCCAAACCTAGAAACATTAAAACAAAATAAAGTGCAAAAAAGCCCATTAATATTTTTAATGCAATACTTTTTTGCCAATATGGAGAACGGAAAAACTGTTTCCACTCTAAAGATAGAAAGTGTTTAATCATTTAGTTTGTTGTTGATTTCTATTTAATAGTAACTCAAGTTACGAATTTATTACAAATTTATATTCTGGATATTCTTTTTCAAGAATTTCTTCTGCTTTTGAAGGCAATATAAAAGTTGTTATATAAAACAAGATAATGATTACTGTAAACACAAAAGATAAAACCAAAATTTCAGTGTTAGAATTTACTTTTGATATATGAAAGTTTATTTGAAAGAATAAATTTAATAACAAATACATATTTCCAATATTATAAATATTATCTTCTAGCAACCATTTTTTATTTGTTTTTTGAAAGCGTTTCTCTTTTTGTTTTGCTAAAATAACTAAACGAAATAAAATAATAATAAAACACCCGATTCCAATAACTTGAAATGTTTCTTTTTGAGGAAAAATCTTAAACAACTGATACCAACCTATAGCTATCGAAAGTGTTAATATAATTTGAGGAATCTTAAAAAATTTAATAAATATTTTCCAAACCATTTTCCAATACTTTTTATTTAATACATTTTCTTTTTCTCCCAATACATCCATAAACCCAAAAATTCCAAACTTTTTAAAGGACAACTCTCTTGCCTTTTGAAATGATAGCTGTGGTTGTTCTTCCCAAATTTGCTCAATATCATTAGCCAAATGATCTACCATTTCAGTTTGCACATCGTAATATTCAATATAATGCTGTTGGGTGAATTTGTAGAGTTGAGTTATATGTTCTTTACTAAGTGCCATTATCTCAAACTTAATTTAGGGTTCACAATCATTTGCATGGTTTTTATAAAATCTTCTAATTCAGCTAATCTATTTACTGTCTCTTTCGTGCCTTGCTCAGTAAGTTTGTAATATTTACGCAATCGGTTACCTATGTTTATAATTTCAACATCCAACAAACCTTCTGCTTCCAGTTTATGAAGCGCAGGATACAAAGCACCTTCGGTAATCTTGAGTTCTCCTTTGGTGATTTCTTTTACCTTTTGTGTTATTTCATAGCCATACATTTTCTCTTGCTGTTCTAGTAATTTTAAAATGATGGTTTGTAATGAACCTTTGTATAGTTTTTGATTTGCCATACAACAAATATACATAATTTATTTATGCATAAGAAACTTATGTGTAATTTTTTTAAAATTCTAAAATTACTCGGATATTCTCAGTAAGAAATCATTTGGTTTTATTTACTATTCTTTTTTTGGGTAAAAAAAGAATCAAACTCGCCTGCCAGCGAGGCAGGAAAATCTTTTACTAATAAATAAACTCACCAAACTCACTCGATATTGTTAATTTTTTCTTTGAAGAAGCTTCCACTCGTCCTACTATTTGAGCATTTACATCAAATGATTTAGAAATAGCAATAATGTCTTGAGCAATATCTTGAGGTACATAAATTTCCATTCTATGTCCGCAATTAAAAACCTGATACATTTCTCGCCAATCGGTATTTGATTGCTCCTGAATCATTTTAAATAGCGGTGGTACATCAAATAAATTGTCTTTAATAATGTGTAAATTATCTACAAAATGTAAAATTTTAGTTTGCGCTCCACCACTACAATGCACCATTCCATGTATACTCTTTCTATGTTTACTAAGAATTTTTTTAATAATAGGAGCATAAGTCCTCGTAGGAGAAAGCACCAATTTACCAGCATCTAAAATAACATTTGCAATAGCTTCAGTCAGTTTTAAATTACCCGAATACACCAAATCATCAGGTACAGAAGGATCAAAACTCTCGGGATATTTAGTAGCCAAATACTTTCCAAAAACATCATGACGAGCACTGGTTAAACCATTACTCCCCATCCCTCCATTATATTTGGTTTCATAACTTGCTTGTCCGAATGACTCCAAACCAACAATTACATCTCCATCTCTAATATTTGCATTATCAATAACATCACTTCTTTTCATCCTAGCTGTTACCGTAGAATCAACAATAATTGTTCTAACTAAATCGCCAACATCAGCAGTTTCTCCACCAGTAGAATGAATGGTAACTCCAAATTTTTTTAAATCTTGTAATAATTCTTCACTACCGTTTATGATTGCAGAAAGTACTTCACCTGGAATTAAATTTTTGTTTCGACCTATGGTTGAGGACAGTAAGATATTATCGGTAGCACCAACACATAACAAATCATCAATATTCATAATCAATGCATCTTGTGCTATACCTTTCCATACAGAAATATCACCAGTTTCTTTCCAATATATATAGGCTAACGATGATTTTGTACCTGCACCATCGGCATGCATAATGATACAATAATCTTTATCGTTGGTTAAGTAATCGGGAATGATTTTACAAAATGATTTTGGGAATAATCCTTTATCAATATTTTTAATTGCATTATGAACATCTTCCTTTTGTGCCGAAACGCCACGCAAATTATATCGGTTTTCCGATTTTCCCATTTCGTTTTTTTATTATTTAGATTGTTTAGGCTTTAAATATAATTCTCTTTTTTTATAATCGATAATAGCCTTCCCTTTATGTAAAATATCTGCACCTATAATTCCTTGAATAGGTTTGACATTATGTTTTATTAAAGCTTTATTAATATGTTGTAAATCAATTAAAATTAAAGATGTTTTTTTTAATTTAAAATCGCCAATCTTTATCGTATTTTTTTTAGAAATTAAAGTATCTATTTCTGTAGTACCCGCACCACTAGCTTTATGTTTTGAATCTTTTGTTTTTAAATTAAAAATTTCAATTTCATCAAACCCAGCACATGAGTTTGAAGCTCCAGTATCTAAAATAAATCGACCTTTAATTTTATTAATTTTTACTTTTACTTCAAAGTGATTGGTAACTGTTTTTTTGAGTTTTATACAATGATAGCTTTTTGCTAAAAGAAATTCTTTTAAATTTTTCATTTATTTTACTGTTAAATTACTGACTTAAATTGCTCTAGAAACCGAACATCATTTTCATAAAACATTCTAATATCTGGAATTTGATATAACAGCATTGCAATTCTTTCAACACCCATTCCAAATGCAAAACCGCTATATTTTTTTGAATCTATATTTGTGTTTTTTAACACATTAGGATCAACCATTCCACAACCTCCAATTTCTAACCAACCTGTTCCTTTTGTAATCTTATGGTCTGTTTCGGTTTTTAAACCCCAGTAAATATCTATCTCTGCACTTGGTTCTGTAAATGGGAAATATGATGGACGTAATCTGATTTTAGACCTGCTAAACATCTCTTTAGTAAAATATAAAAGTGTTTGTTTTAAATCGGCAAAAGAAACATCAGTATCAATATATAAACCTTCTACTTGATGAAAAACACAATGTGCTCGGGCAGAAATATCTTCATTTCTAAATACTCTTCCTGGAGAAATTATTCTTATTGGCGGTTTATTATTTTCCATATATCGAACTTGTACCGACGAAGTATGTGTACGTAATAAAATATCAGGATCTTTTTCAATAAAAAATGTATCCTGCATATCTCTTGCTGGATGATATTCTGGTAAATTTAAAGCTGTAAAATTATGCCAATCATCTTCAATTTCTGGTCCTTCAGAAACTGTAAAACCTATTCTAGAAAAGATATCAATAATTCTATTCTTTACTATAGATATTGGGTGTCTAGAACCTAATTCAATTGGAGTGGCAGGTCGTGTTAAATCATCAAATCTACTTTCTACATTACTAGAACCTTCAATAGAAAATTTTAATTCATTAACTTTTTCTGTAGCCGAATTTCTTAAATTGTTTAGTGCCTGACCAATCTCTTTCTTTAATTTTGGCTCAACATCTTTGAATTCAGTAAAAAGTTGTTTTAAAACACCTTTACTACCAAGATACTCTATACGAAAATCTTCTATTTTCTCTGAAGATTTTGTTTCAAATTTATTTACTTTTTCAAAAAATTTGTCAATTTTATCCTTCATATTCAAATACAAATTAAAGCGCAAATTTACAGTTTTTTAAAAGAAAATAGATAGGATTAATTTTCTTATTTTTATAGATAATTAATCTGTAATAAAATATTGAAGATAAAAATCTACTTAGATATTAATAAATTCTCTATTTTTGTTTGGTGATTTTTTTAAATTAATAATTAAATATATATAAAATTATGGAATCTAAAATTAAAGACTTTATGAACAAAGTAAAAATAAGAAATGGTCATGAGCCTGAATTCTTACAAGCTGTTCTAGAAGTTGCTGAAACTGTGATACCTTACATAATAACAAAAGATATTTACTTTGGGAAAAACATTTTATTGCGAATGGTTGAACCAGAAAGAGCAATTACTTTTAGAGTTCCTTGGGTAGATGATAAAGGTGTGGTTCAAGTAAACCGTGGCTACCGAATTCAAATGAATTCCGCAATTGGACCTTACAAAGGCGGCTTGCGTTTTCACCCAACAGTAAATATGAGTATTTTAAAATTCTTAGCTTTTGAACAAGTTTTTAAAAATAGTTTAACAACCTTACCAATGGGAGGAGGTAAAGGTGGTGCTGATTTTGATCCTAAAAGGAAATCAGATAACGAAATTATGCGTTTTTGTCAAAGTTTTATGAGCGAATTGTATCGCCATATCGGTCAGAATACCGATATACCTGCAGGAGATATTGGTGTTGGAGGTAGAGAAATTGGATTCTTATATGGTGTTTACAAAAAATTGAGAAATGAATTTACGGGTGTTTTAACGGGTAAAGGTATGTCTTGGGGTGGTTCCTTAATTCGTCCTGAAGCAACGGGTTATGGTACTGTTTATTTTGCAGAAAGTATGCTAAATACAAATAAAGATACTGTAAAAGGAAAAACTATTTTAGTATCAGGATCGGGTAATGTTGCTCAATTTGCTACAGAAAAAGCTACACAACTTGGAGGGAAAGTGGTTACCATGTCTGATTCATCTGGTTATATTTTTGATCCTGCTGGTTTTGATGTAGATAAATTAGCCTTTATTATGGAACTTAAAAACATAAGACGTGGAAGAATTAGCGAGTATATTGAAAAATATCCATCGGCTAAGTTTGTAAAAGGTCAAACTCCATGGAGTGAAAAATGCGATATGGCTTTGCCTTGTGCTACACAAAATGAATTGAATGAAGATGATGCAAAAACATTAATTTCTAATGGTTGTATTTGTGTAAGCGAAGGGGCCAATATGCCTTCTACTCACGGAGCCATTGCTAATTTCCATAAAGCAAAAATACTATTTGCCCCTGGCAAAGCATCAAATGCTGGTGGTGTTGCCACTTCTGGTTTAGAAATGAGTCAAAATTCATTGCGCTTAAATTGGACTCGTGAGGAAGTTGATAATAAATTGAAACAAATCATGGCAGATATTCATGATTCATGTATTAAATATGGCAAAGATGAAAATGGTTATATTGATTATGTAAAAGGTGCAAATATTGCTGGTTTCGTTAAAGTTGCTGATGCTATGCTAGCACAAGGTGTTGTATAACTTAGGGCTTGTTACAAAATAAAGTGTACAGAATTGGCGATGTTATTTTGTGCAGTAACAAGGCAAAAAACGTAGTTATAGCTATAGCTAAAATGAGGCTTTTTAACAGGGCAGAGCGTTAAAAAAATGTCCAGTGGACATTTTTAGCGATGAGCCAGCTGGCGTGTTGGCAAGGCAAAAGAACAAGACAAAATGTACAGGTTATTTTGTAACAAGCCCTTATAGTCACTAGTGAATTAATATTATAACAAAAAAGCCTACAAATTTATTTTTGTAGGCTTTTTTTAATGTATACAAATACAATTTACATTTTTATAATTACAAACTCTGTTCGTCTGTTTTTAGCATGTTGAGCTTCTGTACATTCAACACCATCAGCACAATCATTAATAAGTTGGTTTTCTCCATATCCTTTACCTGTAATCCTACTTGAGCTAATTCCATTTTCAATAATATAACTCACAGTTGAGTTTGCTCTACGACCTGATAACCAAACATTATAACCAAATACACCACGTGAATCTGTATGAGATCCAGATTCAATAATCATTTCTGGATATTTATTCATCAATTGAACAACCTTATCTAGTTCTCTTCTTGCATCCTTACTTAAGTATGATGAATTCAATTGAAAATAAATTGGATCAACATTAACAACATAAGTACTTGGCCTTACTTTTACAATTTCTTCTGGTAGTACTTCAGGCAACCCTTCTGGCTTAACCTCATCTACTGCTTCTCCTTTTCCAATAGCTACACCATTTTCATCTACCAATTCGGAGATACTTCCAGTACCTAAAAGAATTAATAATTTCATTTTTTTATCTGCTTCGTTAGAAGTAGTAAAAGTTTTATTTTGAGAAGTATATCCTTCTTTTTTTCCTTCTAAAGTATATTCTGTTTCACAAAAAATAGAGAATGTAAAACTTCCTTCTTCATCAACTACAACACTTTCTAACTCGTTATTATCTGCATCTTTTAATACAACCGTTGCTCTTTCAATAACTTCAGTGGTATTTTTATCACGAACTTCTCCTGAAACTATTTGTTTACACTTAAATTCAACCGCTTCTTCTTCAATAAAAGAATATAAGTCATCATCACCTTTTCCTCCTTCTCTCTTAGAAGATAAATAACCTTTTCGGGTTGAATTATTTATGATAAATGCAAAATCATCAGCACTTGAATTTATAGGTTCATTTAAAGAAACTGGTGCTGGCGGAAATTCAACTAATCTTGTAGCGTAAACATCTAAACCTCCTTTGCCTCCCGAACGATCAGAAGAAAAATAAAGAACATCTCCATCTATAAAAGGAGAAAATTCTTTTGATGTAGAATTAATTTTTGGACCTAAACTTACAGGATTACCAAAACCACTTTCATTAATTTGTACTTTATAAATATCTGTTTGCCCCATAGAACCTGGCATATCCGATATAAAATATAATGTTTTTTCATCTTCACTTAAAGCAGGGTGTCCAACTGAGTATTGCACATTATTAAAAGGCATTGGTATTATATTAACCCATTGACCCTTCTCATTAACTGTTGCTTTAAATAATGCTAAATTTCCTATTTCTTTTGAATCTCTAGCTAGTTGCTTGTTATAATAGTTATTTCGAGTAAAATAAACTGTTTTAAAATCTTTCGTGAAGATTACATCTGCTTCATGATATCTTGTATTTACTTCGCCTTTTAGAGCAACTGGATTGCTAAGATTACCTCCTTCGTCAATATCGGCAACATACAATTCTAAGAAACGTTGACCGTTTTGTTGCCAAACGTCTTTAACCAATGTCAATCCTTTTTTTGGTCTTGCATAAACTAACTTTGTTTCTCCTAGATAAGCTGTTCCAAAATCGGAACCTTTGGTATTTATTGCCTCTAAGTTTTTAACTGTGTATTTACCACCTTCTTCTGTTTGAGAAGTTACTACTCCCATACAGAATAAGAATAGAATTAAAATATAATTTTTCATAAATCCCCTTTTTTTATGTTTTATATATCTCTCTAGAAAAATCTAGGAGACTTTAAATTCTTTTTTGAAAAATCAATGTCATATAACAGAATTGCCTCATAAGACCCGCCTGGATTTACATTAGAAAACTCTGATACCGTATGATCATAGGCAAAACCTATTCTAAAATCTGGTGTAACTGCAAAATTAATCAATGCACTTATCGAATCATCAAATCTATAACTTAACCCTACTTCTAATCTATCATACATCAAAACATTGGCATTGATATCCATTGATACAGGTGCTCCTGTTACTCCCTTTAATAATAAAGATGGCTTTAATTTAAAAGTATCTGATATATCAAAAACATATCCTCCTGTTAAAAAATAATGCATCTCCTCTGAGGCTTCTGTAATGATTCCTCCTGAACGCTTAAAATTAGTTGACTTTAATATATTTGGAACTGAGAAACCTACATAAAAATTATCGGTATAATAATAAACTCCTGCTCCAAAATTTGGATAAGTCTCATTTGTGTTATCTGCAAATAAAGCATCGTTGGGATCCTGTGGTAAAATAATGGATAATAAATCTATTGACTGTAAGGTCACTCCTCCTTTTAAACCAAAGGCTAACCTACCCTCTGTCGAGGTCGTTAAAGTATAAGATATATCTGCATAAATGTTTTGCTCTTTTACTGGACCTATCTCATCGGCTATAACAGATAATCCAACGCCTACTTTTCTACCTATTGGGGCATGTACAAAAAATGTGCCCGTCTTTGGCGCTCCATCTACATTGGTCCATTGGGTTCGCCCTAAAAAACCTAAACTTAACGTTCCGCGAGATCCCGTATAGGCGGGATTCAGAACATTCATATTATACATATACTGGGTGTACTGTGGATCTTGCTGAGCAAAAGTATCTGTAATAAATAATAATAAGCCTAAGGCTAAGAAAATTGTTGTTTTTTTCATGTTGATATTTCAAAATTGGAAGTCAAATTAAATCTGACTTCCAAGTGAATAGTGGCAAAGTTAATCTTATTTATTTAAATATACCCAACCTGTTTCAGGTTTTCTATTATCTTTATTAAAATTAATAGCATAAAAATAGGTTCCCGCAGGTAAAACAACATTACCACCAATAATTAACCTTCCAGCATTAGCTACTCCATCCCACCATCTTGGACTTGCATCTCCATTTCGTTTATATTTATACACTAAATTACCCCATCTGTTAAATATTTTCATTTCAAAATCTGGATATTCTGATAGTAGAGGCACGACCAATGTATCATTTACTCCATCTCCATTTGGTGAAAATCCGTTTGGAACAATGGTACATGATGTAACATCTAAATAATTAGGTATCTTATCCTCATCACAATCATCATTTGTTGGGTCACCATCTTCGTTACTATCTTCATCAATGGTTAAAGTACCATCTCCATCATCATCATTATCTCTATAGTCAACTTCTTTTTCCTTGTTTACATCTGGGTCATCTTCATAATCTGAATCTGTGTTTGGTAAATCTGTTAGAGGGTCTAAAATTTCATCATTTGGAATAAATCCATCATTAATATCTGAACCTTCAAACTCATCATCTAAACCATCTTTATCAGAATCAATACCTGAAGAATTTAAACTAGGTAAACCTGTATGATTAATACCAAATGCTTCAATATAATCTGGTACATTATCATTATCACTATCTTCATCTAAATAATCAAAATCTCCATCACCATCAGTATCAACAGTCGAAATTCCATTTCCAGATCCTGGCGTATCTTCATAAGCATCATCTAATCCGTTGCCATCACTATCTGTAAATGAAGGTAAAGAATAAGTACCTGTTAACTGTCCTTCTATATTATCTGGAATCCCATCTCCATCAGCATCTATATCTAAATAATTTTTAAATCCATCATTATCAAAATCATCTGTTCCTTCTTGCAGTGTTAAGATTCCATCATTATCATCATCTATATCTAGGTAGTTTCTTACAGCATCTCCATCCGTATCATTCTGAGTAGGATCATTATTGTTATCTAAAACTTCATCAACTGTATCAACTCCATCTCCATCATCATCAGTATCTCTATAATCAACTTCATTGTCAGAATCAGTATTTGGTAAATCATTTAAAGGAACTATTATTTCGTCATTTACAATAAAACCATCATCCATATTCAACCCTTCGTATCCATCATCTAAACCATCTTCATCTAAATCTGTTCCAAGAGGTAAAACATCTGGCAAACTATCACGATTTGCATCATGCCCTTCTAAACTATCAGGTACATTATCATTATCACTATCGGAGTCTAGATAATCTGGTATAGAATCACTATCTGTATCTTCTACAGATAAGCCTCCTAAATAAGCAGAGTTTATTCCTAAATTTGCTATATATGTCGCTGCATCATCATTATTCGACAGAACATAAGTACCTGTTGGCTGTGCTTCAATATTATCTGGAATACCATCATTATCGCTATCAATATCTAAACTATCAGGAAATAAATCTCCATCTGAATTTGTAATACCGTTTCCTTCAACAGTATCTAAAATTCCGTCATTATCATCATCTATATCTATAACATCAGGAACATTATCTCCATCAGTATCAATTAATACTTCTATCAATACTGTTGCTGTCGATGTATCTCCTGTTAGACTTCCTATTAATCCTTGACCGTCTTCAATTGTATAAGTAAATGAATCAAATCCTACAAAATTAGCATTTGGCGTATAGATTACAAAATCATCAGTAGGATTATTAGGTGTACCATTATCATTTACTGTAGCTGTACCATTTGTTCCATTTGTAGCAATAACTATTGGAGTAGAGCTTGCCCCATCTCTACCAAAATCGTCTGAACCGTTACCATTATCAAGTAATACATCTATCTGATTATTTGTAGAATTTTCTGTTACAACAATGTCATCATCAACTGCTGTTGGTAAGAAGTTAATTACAATAGTATCTACAATACTTTCATCATCATCAG
>JAKITG010000046.1 GCA_021648195.1 Flavobacteriaceae bacterium
ACGCTTTGTTCCAATCTCCACCGTTCAGCACAAATGTGCCCCAGGTTTCTTTTACATAGTCGTAATAGCTTTTATCGCTGCCCATCCAGCTCAAGAGAGCCCCCTGAAATTGTCGTGTATCAAAAAGCTCACGAATGGTGGGCTGCATCAAACTAAAATGTCCCTTTTTCAATTGAGCGTCGCCCCAAGATTCCAAGTAGTGGTTCGAGGCCGCCGTATATTCCACAACTTCCGTCGTTTCGTTCCAGTTCGTCGAAAAGATTACGGAAAGATCAAGATGAAACAAGGCTAGGTTTTGAAGTAGATTATGATCGTATTATTTTTTCCGATTCATTTAGAAGTTTACAAGATAAAACACAAGTTGTTCCTCTTTCAAAAACCGATTTTGTACATACACGTTTAACGCATAGTTTGGAAGTATCGGTTGTGGCACGTACTTTGGGTCGAGTTGTTGGAAAATATATCTTAAATAAATATCCTGAGCTACAAAAAAAAGGATATCACACTAATGATTTTGGTGCTATTGTAGCTGCTGCTGCATTATCACATGATATTGGAAATCCACCTTTTGGTCATAGTGGCGAAAAAGCTATTGGTGAATATTTTAAATCAGGTAAAGGGTTATGTTATAAAAACAAATTATCAGATAAACAATGGCAGGATTTAATTGATTTTGAAGGGAATGCTAATGGGTTTAAAATTTTAACAGAAAGTAGAAAAGGTGTCGAAGGTGGTTTACGAATGTCATATGCAACCTTGGGTGCTTTCATGAAATATCCAAAAGAATCTTTACCAAAAAAACCGAGCTCAAACATTGTAGATAAAAAGTTTGGAGTATTTCAAAATGATAAAAAAAAATTTGAAGAAATAGCTCAAGAATTAGGTTTGTCTAAATTAAGAAATGACAAACATATGGCATTCATGCGACATCCTTTGGCTTTTTTAGTAGAAGCTGCAGACGATATTTGTTATACAATTATTGATTTTGAAGATGGAATTAATCTAGGTTTAATCTCAGAAGACTATGCTCTAGAGTATTTAATTAACCTCGTTAGGGATACTATCAACACTAAAAAATATCATTCTTTACAAAACACAAAGGATAGAATTAGTTATTTACGAGCTTTGGCTATTGGGAATTTAATTCAAGAAGCCATTTCAGTTTTTATTGAAAATGAAGAAGTTATTTTAAATGGTAAATTTCAACATTCTCTACTCGAAAAGAGTAAGTATGAAGCACAAATTAATGATATTATTAAAATAAGTGTTGAAAAAATTTATCAAAGTAATGAGGTTGTAGAGAAAGAAATTGCTGGCTATAGTATTATTGCCGATTTATTAGATGTTTTTATCAATGCAATAAATAATACATTTAATCATACTGCTTCAAATTACGATAAACTAATCCTTTTACTTTTACCAGATAAATATAAAGAAATTGATGATAATTTATATACTAGAATTTTGAGTATCTGTAATTTAATCGCGAACTATTCTGATAGTAATGCTATTTTATTACACAAAAAAATAAAGGGAATAGGTTTGGCTTAACCCTTAAAGTTTAAAGTTTTTAAAATCTATATAAAGCACCTATTCCTAGAGATTGTCTTAATTGAAGCCTTGCGCCCAATGTTTCTAGTTGTCCATTACCATTTGTATCTTCTTTAAATTTAATATCATCATCATAAAGAAGAGATAAGCCAATATTGGCTTCTATAAATTGATTAATCATTAGTTTAAATTTCAATTCCCAATTCACATCTATATTTCCAAAATTATTTAAATAATCTGTATAAAAACTTAAGCTACTATACATCGCTACATTTTTAAAAATTTCTGTATCCCAATTTGATTGTATCAAGGCTCCAAACTCATGCCTGGATCGTTCTCCTATTTTAACCCCAAAAGCTCCATCATTAGAAAGGTCTTCATCAAAAACAAATGTTGATTTTAATGTAACAGGAGATAAATAGATTGAAAAATGTTTTCTCGCTAGATTATATTGAGTTCCTGCTCCTAAAAACATATATGCAGGGGCAAAAAGTCTTGAAATAGGATTGCTAACATTAGGGTATTTATATCCATTTGTAAACTGTGTACGAAAATTAAATTTCATGGAAAAATACCAATCAGAAAGTTCATTTTTTCGATATCCAAAAGTAGAGTTTATTCTTATTTCGTCATCTGTTTTTCGCAATTCTCTAGCTTCTCGTTGGTTCAATCCATAACGAATAAATATTTCATTTTCCCATAAAGTAAATCGTTTCCTGTATGTTTTTCCAAAATAAACTTTTAATAATCCAGAAATAGAGTTTTCACCACCAGCATTCCAGTTTAAAAAGGCAACTTCATTAATATTTAATCCAATACTATTTCTATTCGTCCACCAAGCGCTGTCTCTAACATAGTTTAGTTTATTCATTCTTACACGATTTATAGGATTTTTAATTTCTAAAATATCTACCGTATAATTATTTTTTATAATTAAGTTCTTTTCTGCCTTTGGAAGAGGTATATAGGATGTGTCTAAGGTAAATGGATTAATTTCAGTTCTAAATTTAGGAATATATTTAATACTACTGGCTAAAGTGTCAGTAGAGATAGAGTCAATATTGGCTACTGTATCAATAGATGTTCTATAAAAAGGCTTTAATAATGAATCGAGTAATGATTTTTTTATATAAACAAATTTTTGAGCTTTAATCGAATCCATTTTTAGGGAATCAATATCACTACTTATTAAAGTAGTACCTATTCCCTTTAGCAGTCTTAATTTACCAATTGTTAAGGCATTATTAATTACCATAACAGACGTATCTATCGTTTTAATAACCCTTACTTTATCAATTGTTTTTATAGTTTTAATTGAATCGGTTATTTGAGCACTAGTAAGTGAACCGTAAAAAATGGCAATTAATATGAAAAATATATTTTTCATTCCTATAAAATTAATTTAAAAAAATTATATTTTTTTATTTAGTAATGATTTTATACTTTTTTGAATAGATTTTTCATCCAATTCAACCAGTTGATATAATTCTTCAACTGTTCCATGTGATATGAATTTATCTGGAATACCTAAATTTTTAATCATTTTATTTTTGTAATCATTATTCATACAAAACTCGTTAATAGAAGTTCCAAATGCTCCAATTACCGTGCCATCTTCAATTGTAATAATTTTATCGAATTTACTAAAAATTTGATGCAATAGTTTTTCGTCCAATGGTTTTACAAATCTCATATTATAATGTGCAACCTCTTCATTTGGAAAAATTGTAACAATATTTTTAATAAGCTCACCCAAAGTACCAATACTTAAAATGGCTACTTTTTTTCCATTTGTTAATAATTCACCTTTTCCAATTTCAATTTTTTTAAATTTTTGTTGCCAATTAATCATTGTACCTCTACCTCTTGGGTATCTAATCGCTATTGGATTATCCAAACCCAATTGTGCTGTGTACATCATATTTCGCAATTCAATTTCATTTATTGGAGCAAAAATAATTAAATTTGGTATGAGCCTTAAAAAGGCTATATCAAAAACGCCATGGTGAGTTGCTCCATCTTCTCCTACCAAACCTGCTCGATCAACACAAAAAATTACAGGTAAATTTTGTAAAGCTACATCGTGAATAATTTGATCGTATGCCCTTTGTAAAAAAGTAGAATATATTACACAAAAAGGAATCATTCCTTGCGTAGCCATTCCTGCAGATAATGTTACCGCATGCTGCTCTGCAATTCCAACATCAAATGCCCTTTCGGGGAATTTTTCAATCATAAATTTTAAAGAACTACCTGTTGGCATTGCAGGAGTAACTCCTATAATTTTTTCATTTTGTTTTGCAAGTTCAACTAAAGTATGACCAAACACATCTTGAAATTTCGGTGCTAAATTCTCATCTTTTTGAGGGAAAATATCTCCAGTTATTTTATCAAATTTCCCAGGTGCATGATAAGTTATTTGATCTTGTTCAGCTTTTGGTAATCCTTTTCCTTTTTTTGTAATAACATGTAAAAATTTTGGTCCTTTAATTTTTTTCAGTCTTTTTAAAACAATAATAAGAGCCTCTAAATCATGTCCATCAACGGGACCAAAATAAGAGAAATTTAAAGCTTCAAATATATTTTCTTGTTTAACAGATGATTGATTTTTTTCGATATGTCCCCTATTCTTTACTGATGTTAAATATTGTTTTAAAGCACCCACATTTGGGTCAATACCCATTTCATTATCATTAAGAATAATCAATAAATTAGCATTTGTAACACCTGCATGATTCAGCCCTTCAAAAGCCATTCCACTAGCTATACTCGCATCTCCAATAATTGCAATATGATGTTTTTCAATTTCTCCTTTCAAACGAGAAGCTATTGCCATACCTAAAGCAGCAGAAATTGAAGTAGAAGAATGTCCAACACCAAAAGAATCATATTTGCTTTCACTTCTTTTTGGGAAACCTGATATTCCGCCATATTGTCGATTGGTGTGAAAAATAGTTCTTCTACCCGTTAAAATTTTATGTGGATAGGCTTGATGTCCTACATCCCAAACTAAATTATCATTTGGCGTATCAAAAGTATAATGCAAAGCAATTGTTAGTTCTACAACACCCAAACTTGCTCCTAAATGCCCTTTTTTAACCGAAACAATATCAATAATAAATTTGCGAATTTCTTTGGCTAAATCTGGTAGCTTATCAAGTGATAATTTCTTTAAATCTACTGGACTGTTAATATGTTGTAATTGTTTTCTTTTCACAAATACAAAACTACAATTATCTTTGGTGCTAGGCAAAACGATTTAATATAAGCATAATCCCTTTTGAGCTATAAAATGAATAATAATCCTATTGGTATATTTGATTCTGGAATTGGCGGAATAACAATTTATGAAGAACTTCATAAGTTACTACCCAATGAAAGTATTATCTATTTAGCCGATAGTAAAAATGCTCCTTATGGTAAAAAATCTAAAGAACAAATCATTGAGCTTAGTATTAAAAACACCAAATTTCTTTTAAAAAAATGCTGTAAACTTATTGTTGTAGCATGTAATACTGCATCAACAAATGCGGTTAAAACATTGCGTAAAAAATATGATATCCCATTTATAAGAATTCAACCTGCCATAAAACCTGCAGCTTTACAATCTAAAACCAAAATTGTTGGTATACTGGCAACCGAAAGTACTTTGTCAAGTGATTTATTTTATGAAACTTCTCAAAAATTCGCACAAGGTGTTGAGGTTATCGAACAAAAAGGAAATGGAATCGTTTCTTTAATTGAATCGGGAAAAATGCACTCTTCAGAAATGGATCAGCTATTAAGAAAATACCTTGACCCAATGCTTGAAAAAAATATAGACAATCTAGTATTAGGTTGTACACATTATCCTTTTTTAAGATCTAAAATAGAAATGATTACGGGTAAAGAAATAAATATTATTGATTCTGGAGAAGCAATTGCTCGTCAAACAAAAAATATTTTAGAAATAGAGAATTTGATAAATGATGGAACAACTCAAAATACACAACAGTTTTATATCAATAAAAATATTGATGTATTTCAGAAATTATTAGATACTTATCATAAAGATTTAAAAGTATTAAGACTTGATTTTTAATCTTTTAGTAAAAATTTAGTGAGTGTTTGGAATTATATAAAAAAACAGAGAATAGATGGTTTAAGACCATTACAAAAGCTATTTTTACAAAGAAATATGACGCTCGATAAAAATTAACTCGTAGTAAACCTTTGTTTATGAAGACTTAAGTTTTTAGAAAAGGAAGTAAAAAGCTTTAAACCTTAATTTTGCAATATTATAACGGTCTTTATTTTTTTGTAAAACACACCCCAAACCCCTCTCAAGAGCGGAATATTGGTATTTAAAGTAATTTTTAATATTTTTCGATATGCTAAATCTATTTGACGACACTTATTTTATGAAACGTGCCTTACAAGAAGCAGAAATTGCTTTTGAAAAAGGTGAAGTTCCCATAGGAGCTGTAATTGTTATTAAAGATAAAATTATTGCACGAGCACATAATTTAACTGAAACATTAACCGATGTAACTGCCCATGCCGAAATGCAAGCCTTTACAGCTGCGGCAGATTTTTTAGGAGGAAAATACTTGAAAAATTGTACTTTATACGTGACTTTAGAGCCCTGCCAAATGTGTGCAGGTGCAAGCTATTGGACACAAGTAGGTAAAATTGTTTTTGGTGCTTACGATCCTCAAAGAGGTTTCCAGCACTATCAAACAAAATTACATCCAAAAACAAAAGTTATTGATGGAATTCTTGAAAAAGAATGTAGTGAAATTATTAATAAATTCTTTAAAGAAAAGAGAGATTTAAACAATTTGAATTAGAATTCTTTTTGACTTTTTATTTTTACCTGAAAATGAGAAATAAATTATTCAGATGACACCTTTTTTTATAAATCATAATAGCTTGTTACGCATAAAAAAAGTAACGAAATATGGATAATTTTTAGCCGTTTCTTAGGAAATAGAAAAAATCAAGACAAATTCTTAATCAATAATTGAAACGTTTACTGCCATAATTCCTTTTTTCCCTTCACCTTCTTCATAACTAACATGAGTTTCTTTATCCAATCCTCTAAGACCATCATTTAAACTTGTAGCATGTACAAAAATGTCATTTCCTGTTTCGTCGTTAGTAATGAATCCATATCCTGCAGCTTCATTAAAAAATTTTACTTTACCTGTCATTTTAAAAAAAATTTAATTATTTACCAAAGTTAAAGAAAATTATTTAAAAAACAATTTATTAATTTTCTTCTTTATTTTTTCGATGATTCTCTAAAGTAAAACTAGATAAATTTTTGTTTTTATAGCGATGGTACACAAATAGAGGCATTAAAACAAATGCCAAAATTAAAACTCCTAAACCAATAAATTTTTCTCCCTGTCCAAACTCACTATTATTGATATAATATCCATAAACAATAAACCCAATTACAATAGCAAGTATTATTTTTAATATAATTTTCATTTAAAATTATAATTTTATTAATGCTAAACTACAAAAATTTATACCTTTACCTTATGAGCAGAAATAAAATAATAAAAATTTTACTTTTTTAACGATTTTATACCTTTTTAGGTGTAATTCAACTCAAAAACAATAAGAAATGATTAAAAACACAAAAAAAACAATAATTGCACATCGTGGTGCTTCAGGGTATTTACCTGAGCATACTTTACCCGCAAAAACGATGGCTTATGCTATGCATCCTGATTTTTTAGAACAAGATTTAGTATTGAGTAAAGATGATATTCCCATCGTCATTCATGATATATATTTAGATAATATTACTAATGTTGCTGAAAAATTTCCCAATAAAGTTAGAAATGATAATCGGTTTTATGTAATTGATTTTACTTATAATGAATTGTTACAATTAAATGTTACTGAACGATTTGATGTTAAAACAGATAATGCCATTTTTAAAAATAGATTCCCACTTTGGAAATCTCATTTTAAATTACATTCGTTACAAGATGAAATAGAACTCATTCAAGGGTTGAATAAAAGTACAGGAAATAATATCGGGATTTACCCTGAAATTAAAGATCCCTATTTTCACAATAAAGCAGGAAAAGATATTTCAAGAATAGTTTTAAAAATATTATCAGATTATGGATATAAAACAAAAAAAGACAATTGTATTCTACAGTGCTTTGATGCAATAGAGTTGAAGCGTATTAGAATTGAATTAAAGTCAGAATTATTTTTAGTACAACTTATCGAGTTTAAAGAAAATGAAAAGCATTTAAAAGAATATGCAACTTATGCAGATGGACTCGGACCATGGTATAAACTTATCTTAAAAGGTAAAGATAAGCAAGGTCACTGGCAAACTACAAGCTTGGTAAAAGAAGCGCATAAATTAGGTTTGGTTGTACATGCTTATACTTTTAGAGCTGATGATTTAGGAGTATTTTCTTCTTTTGATGAATTATTAGAGATTGGATTTAATACCTTAAAATTAGATGGTGTATTTACAGATTTTCCTGATAAGGCGGTATCTTTTCTTAAAAATTACCAACTATTTCTGGCACCATTACCAATATAAATTTTAAGCAATAAAAAGCCTCCATTTGGGAGCTTTTTTTATGTGAATAAGTTAAAACCGTTGCAAAATTCTCTTTTGACAAAGAAGTACAACGCTCGATAAAAATTTAACCCGCAGTAAACCTTTGTTTATGAGAATTTACACCAAATTAACCATAAAATAATTCAATTTATATATGACAGATTTTATAATTAAATTGGTATTAAATTTTTAGAGAAGGAAATAATTCAAAATAAAAAAATAAACAAAATTAGTCATTCACCCACTTACTATATCTATTACGGATATAGTAAGCGGGTGAATAATTTTTATATTGCAGTTAATTTTTAGAGAAGGAAATAATTCAAAATAAGAAAGCTTTAAATCTTAATTTTGTTCAATATTGCAACGGTATTGTTGGGTGTTATTTCCAATAATCTGCCACCCAAGGCGCAGCTCTTACATAACGATACCATTTCCCTCTACCACCAATAATAGCTTTGTGAGGGTTAATCTCTCCATGAAAAATAATTATTTTAGCTCCTTTTGGAATGCTTGGCTTTTTCCATATCGCAAAAGGAATACTTGAATTACAATCATATTTAAAACTCGGACACCAGTCTTTATCCCAATATTGAAGTTTCTCTTTATCATTAATAGCATGGGTTAAATACTCTTGTTCGTTTCGATGGCGTTCTTTAATTTCATCAAAATTAGCGATAAACTCATCAAATATATAACCATGTTTACCAATATCAAATCTATAAACTGAAGAATTTCCTGTAATTCTCCACGTTTTCCAACTATGATCTTTGATAATCCTAAATTCGCCTTCAACATCAAAAAAACAATCAATTTTATCAACAATTACAATATCTAAATCTAAGAACAATGCACGACCTTTTAATCCGTATAAATCAGATTTCATAGTCGTTAACTTTTTCCACATCCGTTCAGGAAGGTTGGAGGGTAAATCCATTTCTGGAATAGGAAAACATTGAACTTTATCAATAATTCCTGTTTTATCATCGGTAAAGCAAACCATTTTAAAATCATAGGATAAATTTTTATTTACCATTGAATAGAGTCTGTTTACATACTCAGCACCATATAAAGTGCCCCATTTCATACAAAAAATATATTTATCAGTCATTTACCTTTGTTTTTATTCGAGTACAAAAACAAAGGTAATAAAACTAAGATATTTAAAATTAATCGTTGATGATTTTTTCTTGATGAGCAATTGATTCTTGATGGATGGCTTTAAATATTTTTTCAATAAATATTTTTGACAAACCTTGTTCTTCACCTGTGTCAATAACTTTTTTCAAAATTTCTTGCCAACGCGTATTTTGTAATATGGCTACATTGCTTTCTTTTTTTGCCTTTCCAATACTTTCAACTAGAGCCATTCTTTCTGATAATGTTTCTAATAGTTGATCGTCTTTAGCATTAATTTCTTTACGTAAAGCATTTAGCTTAGAAATAGATTTTTCTTTTACAAACCTATCTTTCCTTACCTTTAGTTCATCCATAATTTCAACCAATCTGGCGGGTTTTATTTGCTGTTTGGCATCACTCCAGGCTTCATCAGGATTACAATGTGTTTCAATCATTAATCCATCAAACTTTAAATCTAATGCTATTTGTGAAACTTCAAAAATACCATCTCTATTTCCACAAATATGCGAAGGATCATTAATAATAGGTATGGTAGGGTACTTAGCTTTTAAATCAATTGGTATTTGCCAGCTGGGAATATTTCTATATTTCGATTTTCTAAACGAAGAAAATCCACGATGAATAGCTCCTAAATTTTCTACTCCCATTTTGAATAAACGTTCAATACCTCCAATCCATAATTCTAAATCTGGATTGATAGGGTTTTTTACCAAAACAATTTTTTCTGTACCTTGAATAGCTTCTGCAATTTCTTGTACTGCAAAAGGATTAACAGTGGTACGAGCTCCTAGCCATAAAATATCAATATCGTATTTTAAAGCTAATTTTGCATGTTCAGCATTTGCTATTTCAATAGCAATGAGTAAACCTGTTTCTTTTTTTACTCTTTGTAGCCAAGGCAATGCTTTTTCTCCGTTACCTTCAAAAGTACCAGGGCGAGTTCTTGGTTTCCAAACACCCGCTCTAAATACTGTAGCATCAGTATTTTTTAATTCATGAGCAACTGCCATTACTTGCTCTTCTGTTTCTGCACTACAAGGTCCCGCAATTACTAGCGGATGAGATAATTTCATATTATCTAACCATGTTGAAAAATTTTTTGATTTCATCTGTGTTATATTTATTGTTTTTTAATAGTCATTTGTAACATTTATAATAATCATTTTCCTGTCTGCCTATTGATAGGCAGATGTAACTAAATTTTAATCATGAATGTTTCATTTTTTTGATTGATTTTTAATTCCAGCTAAAACACCTTTTATTTTATTCGTATTTTGCATTATTGTGTAAATATCTTCGGTTGATTCTTTTATTAATAATTCTTTAAATTGATTTAAGTTTTTTATGTATTCGTTTAATGATTTTAGTATGTTCTCTTTATTTTGTAAAAAAATTGGTATCCAAGTTTCAGGATTACTTTTTGCCAACCTAACTGTCGATTCAAATCCACTTCCTGCCATATCAAAAATGCTTTCTTCATTTTTTTCAATTTCTAAAACAGTTTTTCCTAGCATGAATGAACTTATATGCGAAAGGTGAGAAACATAAGCAATATGTTTATCGTGTTGCGTAGCAGAATCCATAAAAACATTACGCATTTTAATATTTTCAAATAATTCTACCGCTCTAATAATCATTTCTTTACTACTTAATTTTTGTTCGCAAATAATATTTACCTTGTTTGTAAACAAATCATAAATAGCCGATTCTGGACCAGAAAATTCGGTGCCAGAAATGGGGTGAACTGCTACAAAATTTTTCCTTTTCGGATGATTTTTT
Source organism: Flavobacteriaceae bacterium (assembly GCA_021648195.1). Taxonomy (GTDB): domain Bacteria; phylum Bacteroidota; class Bacteroidia; order Flavobacteriales; family Flavobacteriaceae; genus Lutimonas. The sequence continues at coordinate 11,051 of JAKITG010000046.1, forward strand.
ACTGCCTTACAAACCTCATTTTTGGTAGAACCAACATCAATAACTAAAGTGCGGGCTTCAATTAAATCTAAAACTTGGACAGTTAATTTTGGTATAATATTTACTGGAACAGCAATAATTACTATATCAACTTCTTTAACGATATTTAAAGAAGCTTTTTTATAGATAATTCCTAATTCAAGAGCCTTTTGCAAATGCTCGGCATTGTTGTCAATGCCATAAATTGTTGCCCAAGTAGCTTTTTTTAGCTCTAAAGCTAACGAACCTCCAATGAGCCCTAATCCAATTACTGCAATTTTTTTCATCTTTTCTTTACTTTTGAAATTCTTGTTAAAACTTCTTCCATTTTTTCTTCGCTTATACAAAGAGAAAAACGAATATATCCTTCGCCATTAGTACCAAAAACAGTTCCTGGAGTAATAAAAACATCATATTTATATAACAAATCATCGGTTATTTCATTAGAAGTTTTCCCATCTGTAATTTTAGCCCAAACAAATAACCCAGTACTATTCTTATCGTAAGAACATTTAAGTTGATCACATATTCTCCAAATAATTGCTCTTCTTTTACTATATATTTTATTATTTTTTTCGAACCAATTATCCGATAAACTTAAAGCAGCAATTGCTCCTTGTTGAATTCCGTAATACATTCCTGAATCCATATTACTTTTAACTTTCAATATATTATTAATATATTTTGAATTTCCTACAACCATACCTACTCTCCAACCTGCCATATTAAAAGACTTACTTAATGAGTTGAGTTCAATAGCAACGTTTTTTGCATCTTTATAAGCCAAAATACTTTTCGGGTTATCATTTAAAATAAAGCTATACGGATTGTCACTTATAATTAAAATGTTATGCTTTTTTGCAAAAGAAATTAATTTTTTAAATAAATCATCAGTTGGATTACTCCCTGTTGGCATGTGAGGATAATTTACCCACATCAATTTGACTTTTGATAAATCTTGTTTTTCTAAATCTTCAAAATTAGGCTGCCAATTGTTTTCTTCGATTAAATCATAATATTTAGGTATTGCTTGAACCAATTTCGTTACCGAAGCATAAGTTGGATACCCAGGATTTGGAATTAATACTTCATCACTAGCATTTAAATAAGCCATTGAAATATGTAAAATTCCTTCTTTTGAACCCATCAAAGGCAATATTTCCTTTTCAAAGTTTAATGAGACAGTATAATTTTTAGTATAAAAGGTTGCAATAGCTTGACGTAGTTCGGAAACACCTTGATAGCTTTGATATCCATGTACATTCGAACTACTTAAAGCAGTAATAACTTCTTGTGGAGGTTGTAAATCAGGGCTTCCGATACCTAAATTAATGATAGGTTTTCCTTGGTTGATAAGGGATTTAACTTCTCTTAATTTTATAGAGAAATAGTATTCCTTAACATTTTTTAATCTGTTGGCAATTTCTATCATTTCTCTATATTATTTTGTTGGTATTCACCTAAAATTTTTAAGTGTGTAACTTTTTTATTTATCAAGTGTAAAGCATTGTCATAAAGTGTTTTATTGTCAAAAACAAGGTCGATAAAAAAAGCATACTTCCAAGGTTCATCAATTTTAGGTAAAGATTGAATTTTAGTTAAACTAATATTATTTTTAGCAAAAATATCTAAAACTTCAGCTAGATTTCCTGTTTCATGTTTTGTAATAAATTTAATAGATGATTTATTTTGTATCCTACCAATCTTATTTGATTTCTCTTTTTTAAGAATAAAAAATCGAGTTGAATTGTATTTTATAGTTTGTATATCATTGGCAAGAACTTCTAAATCAAAAAGCTTTGCCGCTTCTTTACTCGCAATTGC
>JAKITG010000047.1 GCA_021648195.1 Flavobacteriaceae bacterium
TGTGCAGGTGTAGCAGATTCTCCAAAACTATCGTTAACTGCAATAAATTCTTGAGGTACAGGATTGTTTAAGGTTAATGTTCTTGCAATACTTTCGCCTAACCCTCCTAAAACATTATGTTCTTCTGCAGTAACCACACATTTTGTTTTTGCAATCGATTCTAAAATAGCCTCTTCATCCAAAGGTTTTATGGTATGAATATTAATAACCTCAGCACTAATACCTTTTGCTTCTAATTGTTCTGATGCTTGTAGTGCCTCCCAAACCAAATGACCTGTAGCAATGATTGTTACATCAGTACCTTCAGTTAATTTTATTGCCTTACCTATTTCAAATTTTTGATTTTCAGGCATAAAAACTGGTACAACTGGGCGACCAAAACGTAGGTAAACTGGTCCCTCATAATCTGCTATAGCTATTGTTGCTGCTTTTGTTTGATTATAATCGCAAGGATTGATTACCACCATACCTGGCAACATTTTCATTAAACCAATATCTTCTAAAATTTGATGTGTTGCTCCATCTTCTCCCAAAGTTAAACCTGCATGTGAAGCACAAATTTTCACATTTTTATTGGAGTAGGCTATAGATTGACGAATTTGATCATAAACTCTTCCTGTTGAGAAATTAGCGAATGTACCTGTAAATGGAATTTTACCACCAATAGTCATTCCTGCTGCAATACCCATCATATTTGCTTCTGCAATACCAATTTGAAAAAATCTTTCAGGATTTTCATTAATGAAGTTTTGCATTTTAAGCGAACCTACTAAATCGGCACAAAGTGCAACAACATTTTTATTAGTTCTTCCTAGTTCTGTTAAACCATCTCCAAACCCTGATCGGGTATCTTTTTGTTCTGTAAAAGTATATTTTTTCATCTATGTTTTGGTAAGAAGTATTTGCTTTAAATTTTAATAAACACAAAAATAGGGATTTAATAGAAGTATTGCTTATAATTTTATTATTTCTTGATAAAATTTTTGAATTGGGAAACCCATTACATTAAAATAACTTCCTTCAATTTTTTCAACACCAATATATCCAATCCATTCTTGAATGCCATAACTACCTGCTTTGTCAAAAGGTTTGTAATGATCTACATAAAATTCAATTTCACTAGTTTCTAATTTATTAAATTTAACCAAGGTAGTATCGTTTCTTACAATTTGAATATTTGTTGTGGTAATGCAAAAGGAAGAAATTACTTGATGTGTTTTATTTGATAAATTTTTTAATATATTAATTGCATGCTTTCTGTCTTTTGGTTTACCAATAGCTTTGTTGTCTAGCCAAACTATTGTATCGGCAGTAATTAATATATCATTTTTTTTAATATCTTCAATAAAAGGCTGTGCTTTTAATTGGGCTAAAAAATCGGTTATTTCAGCTTCTTTTAAGTGTGAAGGATAAATTTCATCAATTTCTTTTAATCGTATTTTAAAATCAAGTCCAAGTTCCTTTAAAAATAGTTGTCTTCTTGGTGACCCTGAAGCTAATATGAGATTTTTATTTTTTAAACTTTCTAATAACATAATTATAATAAGAAAACAATTAAAATACCCAGTAACATTATTATTTTCAACAAATTACTTAATTTTTTATAAGATTTTTTTGTATTGGAATAATTAATTTTAATAACAAAGTAGAGTAGAGGGATTGATACTAGTGCAATCAAATAATAAGTTGCAAAAGGATGAAATGAAAATAGTGAAATTGAAAAATATGTTATTGTAATAATAATAATCACTCCAATGGTAACTAATAAAACTTTGGTTTTTCTTATACCAATAACTATTGGAAATGTTTTCATCTTTAATTTCCCATCACCTTCTATATCTTCTATATCTTTTACAATTTCTCTAAGGAAGGTTAATAAAAATGCAAAAAATGAAATTTTCATTACAAGGTTAAAAACAAGTAGTTGGTCTTCATTATTGTAAGCACTTGTTGCGGGTACAATATCATAAAGTCCAACAATAAATACACTTAAGAACACTAAAAATGAAACAATTAAATTTTTAAATAAAACTTTGTTTTTCAGCTTTATAGAGTATAGATAAGAAAGTAATGATGCAATAATATAGATTGCAAAAAATGAAATTTCATCAATAGAGTAGGAGAGATAATAGCCCAAAAGCAAACCAATAAAATTAAATACTAGAAACAGTATGTCTGCTTTCTTTTCTGATATTTTTTCACCCACAAAAACTTTATTTGGTTTATTAATGATATCGACTTGAACATCGTTAATGTCATTAATTATATAACCTGCTAAAGCAATAAGTACTGTAGAAAAAATTAAAATAGAAAAATGAAAATCATCTAAAGATGTTGTTAAGTTAAATTTTTGAAATAATATATATTTTAAAAGCAACTGAATGAAAACAATCATCAGTAAATTTTTTACACGAAAAAAAAATAAGTAATCTTTAAATTTCATTTATCAATTTTATTAGAAGTTTTTCTTTAAACGAGCTAAGTCCTTTTTACTATCTCTATCTTTGATTACTTGACGTTTATCATATAACTTTTTACCTTTGCATAGTGCGATTTGTAATTTTGCCCAACCTTTATCTGTAATGAATAATTTTAAAGGAATAATAGTTAATCCTACATTTTGAATCTCTTTTTGCAATTTTTTTAGCTCATTCTTATTCAATAGTAATTTACGTTCACTTTTTACTTTATGATTGTAAAAATTACCATGACTGTATTCTTCAATAAACATATTGATTACAAAAAGTTCTCCTTTTTCATTGAATTCACAAAAACTTTCAGTTATTCTAGCTTTACTCTCTCGAATAGATTTTATTTCAGTACCAGAGAGCTGAATACCAGCAATGTATTTGGTTATAAATTCGTAGTTAAAACGAGCTTTTTTATTTTGAATATTGATATTCTTTTGCATATGGCAAAGTAACCAATAATTGATAAATTTTACTAATGAATAATTTAAAATATGAAGTTATTTGATTGTTCAATTTTAAATATTGGATGTTAGGGTCTGCTACAAAATAAAGTTTACAGAATTGGCGACGTTATTTTGTGCAATAACGAGGCAAAAAATGCAGGTATAGCCTTAGCTAAAGTGAATATTTTTAACACTGTTAGTGTGCAAAAAAACAAGGCAAAATGTAAAGGTTATTTTGTAACAGACCCTTAGAGGGGCATTATATTCAGATTTGAGTATATATATGCTAGTGGTTTTAATCAAAACCTCTCCAATCTATTTTAATATAAGCTCCGCTAACAGTACCTTCAAAATTATTTGAAGCACCACCTGATTTGGCTTCATACATTAAAACTAAATTATTTAGTAATTTTGAAGTCATGTCTTCTTCAATTTTAGCCGTATAATTTGTAGAACTTGAGAGTTCTATATTTTTAAAAATTTGAATTTCACCATTATTTGGACCAACCATGGTTACTGTTGCTTCAATGTTTTCTGCATTTATGCTAAAATTATGTGTTCCTATTTCACTAAAGATTAATGATCCTGAAATTTGTTTCAAATCATTTGGTGGAGTACAGGAGATTGTACTCAATAAAGAAAATAACATACCTATTAATATTAAATTTTTCATACTCTTTTTCGCAATTCAATTTAGAGTATAACGTTAATTTATAGGGTTTTATTTTACATTTAGCAAAATTTTATTTCTATAAGTGATTCTAATTAACTGAAAACAGGTGATTTATATTAGTGTTTTAGGCAGAATTTCTACTTGCATTTATATTTCCAAACAAAGATCGAGTTATAATTTTCTCATAAGTTTCTAACTGTTTTTTATCTGGATTTTTTTGTGCTTTTATTTCTTGAACTTTAATAAGTGCATATTGCTGAATAGCTAATAAAGGCAAAACGATAGCTTCTCGTACTTCGATAGATGCTTTTCCTTGTGGATAATTTTCCATCAATTCAGTTTGATTCGACATTTTTAAAACCAAACGTTTTGTTGTTAGAAATTCATCATGAATGAGTGTCCAAAACTCTCCATATTCTTTGTCATCTTCCATATATTGGGTCAATTCAAAAAATGATTTCTTCATTGCCATCATACTGTTTTCAATCAAACTTCTAAAGAATTTTGAATTATTAAAAAAAGAAATAACCTTATCAAATTCACCATTATCTTCATATTTTTTTAAAGCAGTTCCAACACCATAAAACCCAGGTACATTTTGTTTTAATTGACTCCAAGAACCCACAAAAGGAATAGCTCTTAAATCACTAAAATCGAATTTTTTTGAACTTTTTCTTTTAGATGGTCGGCTACCAATATTAGTTTTTGCATAATATTTTAAGGTAGTCATTTCTTCTAAAAAAGATAAAAATTTGGGGTGGTTTTTAAAATCAGTATAGGCATTATAACTTAAGCTTGCCAAGTCATTCATTAAAAATCGTTGTTCTTCACTTAATTCATTTTTTAAACTATCAAAAAATTGATTTGCAACTCCAGAACTAATTAATTGTTCTAAATTATATTGTGAAGACTCTATAGTACCAAAATTAGAACTAATAGTTTGTCCTTGAATGGTAAGTTGAACTTCTTGATTTTCAATAGTTGGTCCGAGTGAAGCATAAAATTGATGTGTTTTCCCACCACCCCTTGCTGGAGGTCCACCACGACCATCAAAGAAAATAACTTTTACATTATATTTTCTAGATATTTTGCTAAGTTCTTCTTTAGCTTTAAAAATAGACCAGTTTGCCATTAAATAACCTCCATCTTTAGTACCATCAGAAAAGCCAAGCATTATCGTTTGATTGTTGCCTCTGCTTGCAAGGTGTTTTTTATATGTTTTGTTGGTGTATAACTCTTCCATAATCTGATTTGCATTTTCCAAATCAACAATAGTCTCAAATAATGGAACAATATCTACAGGTAATTTTTGAGGGAAAGTTGTTAATTTAAGCATGGCATATACTTCCATTACATTAATAGCTGTTTGATTGTTGCTTATAATATATCTATTTGAGCCTTTTTCACCATTATTTTTTTGAATGGTTTTAATGGCTGCAATAGAACCTAATGTTTTAATTGTTAATTCATCAGAGTAGGTTTCGACATCAATTTCACCCTTGATATTTGTAAGAACTTCCATTTTTTTATTTTCAGGTAATTCTAAATAATTTTCAGGAAATATTGAAAGTTTATTTTTAATTGAATTTTTAACTATTTCAGAAAAAACTTGATGATGAATTCTACTATCTTGACGGATATCTAATGTAGCGAAATGAAAACCAAATATTCTTGCTTTATATATTAAATCATTAAGTTCACTTAGATATAAAGATTGGTAGTTTTCAATAAGTAAGTCTTTAATTTTTTCTAATTTACTAAGAAATTCTTTAAAAGAGATAAATGTTTTTTCTGGCTTAATAAAACTTTGATACAATTTTGATTCTAATTCAAGTATTAATTTTGCAACATTTTTAAAGGTTAGTTTTCTTCTTAATTTCCGAACATCTTTATAGTAGTTTCTTATAATAGATTGTCTTAATTTTTCGGCTACTTTTAATGTAATTTCTGTTGTAACAAATGGATTCCCATCTCTATCACCGCCTGGCCAAAAGCCAAGATTTACAATTTCATTATCTGCCTTTTTATCTAAATAGATATTACTTTCTATATAGTTGTATATATTACTAGCCGAATGATAAAATACGTTTTCTAAATACCAAATTAAATTAACAGCTTCATCTAAAGGTGTAGGCTTTTCTACTTTTAAAAATGGTGTAATACCTAGTTGAGCCAATAATTTTTTTATTCTAATTAAATCATTTTCAGCAATTGCCGTAGTTAAATCGGTAATAATACCAAGAACAGAACCTGGGTAAAACTGTGTTGGATGAGCGGTTAGGACGATGCGGACTTTAAAATTCTCTAAATACTCCTGTAAGGCTTCCTTTTTATTTTGAGAAAAAGCCTCCTCTTTTGTATATCGTAATGTGCCTTTTCCATCCATATTATGAATAATAGAAAAACTAGCATCTTCTACAGCATCAAACAATACAATTTGGCGTTCGATGTATTGAATAAATTGAAATAATAAATCAAATTTTTCTTTTTCTGAATGATTGTCAATGTATTTTTTAAAAAAATAATTAACTATTTGAGTTGGTGTCTTACCTGTTTTAAATCCTTTTTCACAAATTTCATTGAATAAAGGTAATAAAACTCCTGTATTTTTAATAGTATCAAAAGGAAGTGTAATAAAAATACTATTATAAATTTGAAATTTACTTAAAATATGCTGATTGAAACGCTTTAATTTTGGTTGTGTTATCATTGGTTTTTTGTTGAATTTAAGAAAACAAATTTAAAGAGATAAAATGACAATAGTATCATTCTATTTCGAATTAATGATTTGTTAATATATGAAAATTAAATTAGTAATAGTTCAATATAAAATAAAAAAAACTGCTAAATATATATTTAGCAGTTTGTAATTTGCTGTTTATGATCTGTTTTAAAAAAAGTGTTATTTATTTTTAAGTATCTGTTAAAAAATAAGTCGTGCAGAATCGGGGCAGTTATTTTGCTTTTTTTTCAATTTAAAATTTTCAAGCATAGCCTTAGTTACGGTTGTAAATTTTAACAAATAAAAACGGCTAAAGAACAAGCCGAAATGTATGAATTATTTTTTAACAGATACTAAATACCAGTTTATTATCGAAAGCATCTAATAAAATATTATTGTCGGTAGTAATTTTACCAGCAAGCATCTCTTTAGACAATTCATTAAGCACTTCCTTTTGAATGACTCTTTTTATAGGTCTTGCACCATATTGAGGGTCATATCCTTTTTCTGATAAACTTTCAATAGCCTGCTGGGTTGCAGAAAAATCAATATTTTTTTCTTTCAACATCTTAGTCAAATTATTCAATTGTATTTTTACAATTTGAGTAACTTCCTCTCTGTTTAAAGGTGTAAACATAATTATTTCATCAATACGATTCAAAAATTCTGGGCGAATAGTTTTTCTTAATAAACCCATAACTTCTGTTTTTGTAGTATCTGTAATAGATTCTCTATTTTTCATATCCATATCTTCAAAGTTATCTTGAATAATTTGAGAACCCATATTTGATGTCATGATAATTATCGCATTTCTAAAATCAGCAACTCTACCTTTATTATCTGTCAATCTTCCTTCATCTAGTACCTGTAACAAAATATTAAAAGTATCGGGATGTGCTTTTTCAATTTCATCCAATAAAATAACTGAATAAGGTTTTCTTCTAACAGCTTCTGTTAATTGACCGCCTTCTTCATAACCTATATATCCTGGAGGTGCTCCAATTAATCTACTTACAGCATGACGTTCTTGATACTCACTCATATCAATACGAGTCATAGCTTTTTCATCATCAAATAAATAATCAGCCAAAGCTTTGCCTAGTTCAGTTTTACCAACACCTGTTGTTCCTAAAAACAAGAAGGAACCAATTGGTTTTTTACTGTCTTGCAAGCCTGCTCTTGAACGTCTTACGGCATCTGAAACTGCAATTATAGCTTCATCTTGTCCAACGACACGTTTGTGTAATTCCTCTTCTAAATGCAACAATTTTTCACGTTCACTTTGTAGCATTTTTTGTACAGGAATCCCTGTCCACTTAGCAACTACTTCGGCAATATCTTCACTTGTAACTTCTTCTTTGATTAAAGCATTTTCTTGATTTTTTTCTAATTCGGCTTGAAATTGTTCTAATTTTTCTTCTTCTTTTTTAATTTTCCCGTATCGTATTTCAGCAACCAAACCATAATTTCCATCTCTTTCTGCACGTTCTGCTTCTAACTTAAATTTTTCAATATTTTCTTTGGCAGATTGCACTTTGTCAACTACTTCTTTTTCGCTAACCCATTTTGCATTGATTTCATTTCTTTGTTCTTTGAGATTTGCTAATTCTTCTTTTAACGCTTTTAGTTTTTTAGTATCATTTTCACGTTTAATAGCTTCAATTTCAATTTCTAATTGCATGACTTTCCTATCTAAAACGTCAAGTTCCTCTGGTTTAGAGTTGATTTCCATTCGTAGTTTTGCAGCAGCTTCATCCATTAAATCAATAGCTTTATCGGGTAAAAATCTATCAGAAATATAGCGTTGAGATAATTCTACCGCAGCAATTATTGCACTATCTTTTATTTGTACTTTATGATGGGTTTCATATTTTTCTTTGATTCCTCTTAAAATAGAAATGGCACTTTCGGTATCGGGTTCATCAACGATAACTTTTTGAAAACGGCGTTCTAAAGCTTTGTCTTTTTCAAAATATTTTTGATATTCATCTAAGGTTGTTGCACCAATAGCACGAAGTTCTCCACGAGCCAAAGCAGGTTTTAAAATATTTGCAGCATCCATGGCACCTTGACCGCCACCAGCACCAACTAAAGTGTGGATTTCATCAATAAAAAGTACAATTTCACCATTGGATGTGGTTACTTCTTTAATGACCGATTTTAGTCGTTCTTCAAATTCACCTTTATATTTTGCACCAGCAATTAAGGCACCTATATCTAAGGAATAAATTATTTTATTTTGTAAATTATCAGGAACATCACCTTTTACAATTCGATGTGCCAAGCCTTCTGCAATAGCAGTTTTACCCGTACCTGGTTCGCCAATTAAAATAGGGTTATTCTTGGTGCGACGTGATAAAATTTGTAAAATTCGTCTGATTTCTTCATCTCTACCAATAACTGGATCTAATTTACCATCATTAGCAAGTTGATTCAAATTTTTAGCATATTTACTTAAAGAATTGTAAGTTTCTTCAGCACTTTGAGAAGTGACTTTGCTTCCTTTTCGTAACTCTAAAATGGCATTGTTTAAATCTTTTTCATGAATACCATTATCTTTTAAAAGTTGTGTTGTAGCTCCTTTAGAATTTAATATGGCTAAGAGAAAATGTTCTAAAGAAACATATTCATCCTTCATTTTTTTAGCAATATTACTTGCATCAATAAGCATTTTATTGGCTGTTTTAGAAAGCATCAATTCGCCTCCTTCAACTTTTGGAAAGCTTTTTATAATGTTATCTAAAGTTTGTTTAAATAGCTCAACATTAATACCCAATTTATTTAATAAAAAGGGAGTTACATTTTCATCAACTTCAAAAACACCTTTTAAAATATGGGCATTTTCAATTTGTTGGTGTGTAAGGCCTTGTGCAATTTGCTGAGCTTGTTGCACGGCTTCTTGTGATTTTATAGTGAAATTATTAAAATTCATAGTGTATTATTTAAATTCAATAGATAAACCTCAAAAGGTGTTCCAATTGAATTTATTGAGGCGAAACCGTCATTATGACTGTAAATAGTAGGTTTTTATGACGAATTGACTGTTTTAATCATTTCTTTAGACAACTTAACCGATTATTAATTATTATAAAATTTTATTTAAAAAAGTATGAGTTTGCCCTAAATTATCTACTGACCTCAATTACCTCTATAAAATAAATTTGTATATTCGCCTCGTGAAACTTATAACATTCATATTATCATTATATATTTTAGCACTTAACTTTACAATTTGTGCTGATGTTAAAGACAATGATATGTTAAAAACAGAAATTACACAAAGTCAAGATCATGAACACGATACTTTAGACTTATGTTCGCCATTTTGTTATTGTCAATGCTGTCAAGTTCTTGCAACCAATCCGTTATCATTTGATTTTAACTTAGATATAAATGGAATTTCAAATCAAATATTTCTTCATTTTGATAATTTAGGAAAAGATATTCCCAATTCCATTCTCCAACCACCAATAGTTTAATACATTATTTTTTATAGGATACTTACGTCCAATTTTTACAATAACTCTGTAAGAAAGCAATATCAATATACTTTATATTGAAAAAACAACTGTATTAAATAAACACAAATGATTAATAAAATAATATTATTCTCTATAAAGAATAAACTCATCATTGGTATAATGATGATTGCTTGGGTTGCTCTTGGTATTTATTCAATGCAAAAAGTACCTATAGATGCTGTACCAGATATCACAAATAATCAGGTACAAGTAATAACAACTTCACCAAATTTAGGAACGCAAGATATAGAGCAATTTGTAACCTACTCTGTTGAATTGGCAATGGCAAATTTGCCTGGAGTTATAGAAATTCGTTCTATCTCTCGTTTCGGCTTATCAGTAGTTACCATTGTTTTTGAAGACAAAATGGGAACTTACTTACCAAGACAATTGGTATCCGAAAAATTAGGCGATGTAAAAGGACAAATTCCTCAAAAGTTTGGAGAACCTTTTATGGGGCCAATATCCACAGGATTGGGCGAAATTTATCAATACACATTAGAAGTTGAGCCAAAATTTAAAGACAAATACACAGATGTAGATTTGCGAACCTACCAAGATTGGATTGTAAAACGCCAAATGGCAATGCTTTCTGGAGTTGTAGAAGTAAACAGTTTTGGTGGTAATGTAAAGCAATATGAAGTTGCCGTTAATCCAAACCGTTTAAAAAGTATGGGCATTAGCATTACCGAAATATTTAATGCACTTGAAGTTAACAACGAAAATACTGGAGGCGCTTATATTGTAAAAAATCACAAAGCTAATTTTATTCGTGGCGAAGGTCTTGTACGATCTTTAAAGGATATAGAAATGATTGTGGTAAAAACACAAAACGGCTTACCAATTCTTATTAAAGATGTAGCAACTGTACAGTTTGGCAATGCAATTCGTTATGGTTCTGTAACCAAAAATGGAGAAGGTTTAGCCGTTGGTGGAATGATAATGATGCTTAAAGGAGAAAATTCTAAAGATGTTATTGAACGTGTAAAAGAACGAATTACCGAAATTGAAAAATCATTACCAGAAGGTATTTATATTGAATCGTTTTTAGATCGTTCCGATTTAATTCAAAGAACAACATCAACTGTACGAAACAATTTATTAGAAGGTGGACTTATTGTCATCTTTATATTGGTACTATTTCTCGGAAATTTTAGAGGCGGGCTTATAGTAGCATCTACTATTCCGCTGTCCTTATTATTTGCCTATATATTAATGAATGTTTTTGGCGTTTGGTCCAATTTAATGAGTTTGGGAGCAATTGACTTCGGAATTATTGTTGATGGAGCCGTGATTATTGTTGAAAGTGTGGTCTTTCATACAATGAAAAAAGTTCGACAATTATCTGAAAATAAAAAATTATCGCAAGATGATTTAGATGATATTTCTTATAAATCATCCAGTAAAATGATGAATGCTGCCTTTTTCGGGCAGTTAATTATCCTTATCGTTTTTCTTCCAATACTAACTTTACAAGGAGTTGAAGGCAAGATGTTTACGCCAATGGCAATGACCTTTAGTTTTGCTGTAATTGGGGCAATGATATTGTGTTTGACCTATGTGCCAATGGTTTCTTCTTATTTTATGAGTAAAAATCCTTCACAGAAAAAAATGTGGGGAGATAAATTTATAGAATGGTTACAAGAAAAGTATGAACCTGTATTATTGATGGTATTAAAAAGAAAAATGATAATTCTTGGCGTTGCTTTACTACTTTTAATTATTTCAATAGTTGCATTCTCTAAAATGGGAGGAGAATTTGTACCACAATTAGATGAAGGCGATTTGGCAATGCACGCTATCTTAAAACCAGGAAGTTCTTTAGAGGAAACAGAAGAAGTTTGCCGACAAATAGAAGCAACTGTTTTAAAGAATTTTCCTGAAGTAAAACAAGTGGTTTCTAAAATTGGAGTTGCCGAAATACCAACAGATCCAATGCCAATGGATATTGCCGATATGTTTTTAATATTAAAACCAAAATCAGAATGGACAACATTTCAAACCAAAGACGAGTTTATTGAACAACTTAAAGATAAATTAGCCTTTCTTCCAGGCATAAACTTTGAATTTTCACAACCTGTTGAAATGCGTTTTAATGAATTAATGACAGGAGTTCGACAAGATGTAGCCGTAAAATTGTTTGGAGAAGATTTAGAGGTACTGTCTAAATACGCCGAAAAAATGAGTAAAATTATTGCTACCGTAGATGGTGTTGGTGATTTAAAAGTGGAATCGACAAAAGGTCTTCCGCAAATGACCGTTACTTATGAAAGAGCAAAACTCGCTCAATACGGACTTAATATTCAAGAGTTAAATACGCTTGTAAGAACTGCCTTTAGTGGCGAAAAAGCAGGTATTGTTTTTGAGGGCGAAAAACGATTTGATTTAGTTGTACGTCTTAAAGATGAGCATAAACAGAGTATAAATGACCTTAAAAATTTATATGTTTCGTTGCCAAGTGGCATTCAAATTCCGTTAAGAGAAGTTGCAAAAATAGATTATCAATCTGGACCAATGCAAATTTCTCGCGAAGGCACAAACCGAAGAACTTATGTAGGAATTAATATTAGAGGACGAGATGTAGAAAGTGTTGTAAACGAAATTCAAGAGAAGTTAGATGCGCAATTAGATCTACCTTCTGGTTATTACCTAAAATATGGTGGGTCTTTTGAAAATCTGCAACGTGCAAAATCAAGATTGTTAATAGTAGTTCCAATTGCACTGATACTCATTTTTGTACTGCTATATTTTGCTTTAAAATCATTCAGTCAAACCATAATGATTTATATGGCAATTCCGTTAGCAGCCATTGGTGGCATATTTTCACTTTGGCTTCGAGATATGCCTTTTAGTATTTCGGCAGGAGTTGGATTTATTGTATTATTTGGTGTCGCCGTTTTAAACGGATTGGTTTTAATAACCAGTATGAACGATTTAAAACAAGAAGGACTTTCACTCAAAGACAGAATTATAAAAGGAACAAAAGAGCGAATTAGACCGATATTTTTAACTGCATCAACCGATATTTTAGGGTTTTTGCCAATGGAAATTTCA
>JAKITG010000211.1 GCA_021648195.1 Flavobacteriaceae bacterium
ATTCATAAATATCCTGCCCATAATCTTGACGACTTATTTCCCGTTAATATTATTAAATCAATCCCCCAGTTTAAGCAGCTGTAGTATTTATTGTAAGAAATAGATAGTGTACTTGCTTATACGGATATGGCTGTTCCCTATTTAGTCTTCGCAAGAAAACACCAAATACTTCGTTACTCTTGGTTTGAAAACGGTCATTTACGAAAGTAAACTCCCTGATTTTCAAACCTTCGAAAGCCTTGTCTTTGACGTTTTCTTATCAAAGAATAGAAAAATAATGAGTTTTCTTGCAAGCACTATTTAAATTGGGCTTTCAGTCCGCAAATAGGAAGATATACAATTTTATCCAAGGCATTTCCGTCAACCAACGGATGAATTTAATAAGTCCTTCAGGCTTTAAAATGTTTTTGTACGAACTAAAATTCACATAAAACGAAAATTTGTCGTGCGCCCCATTAACTTTAATATAAGACTTTATAGTACGTGACAGAAAAAGTTGAAAGCGGTTAAAAAGGCATCGATAAATTTGTATAAAATATTTAGTATTAGTATATTATAAGAATAAAACTGCTTATTTTATCTAATGGAGAAAACCAATATCCCAAACGGAAGTAGTGATTTAATTTAGATTTTAGACATTCATTTTGGCTATTTAATACCGGTACGGTAAACCAATTCGTTTATTATCCAAAGATTGTAAGGATCAATGGGCAATTGTGCTATTTGCCGGGCAGCAAACTTCGTGGGAATGAATTCCTGATCATAGTTTCTTTTAACAAACCAGAAGGTTCAAACGAATATTACAAACAACGATGGCAAATCGAAACGACCTTTAAATCATGAAATCCAGTGGGTTTGATATTGAAAAAACCCACCTGCAAGTTATCGGGAGAATAGAAAAGTTGTTGCTCCTTGTTATGGTTGCCTTTGTCTAATGCTATAAAGTTGGCATATATTTACATCAAAACATTAAAAAGATAATTGTAAAAAAACATGGGAGAAAAGCAATCAGTATATTTAAATATGGCTTGGCATACATAGCTAACTGCCTTTTGAACAGTAAAATGAAAAGCAAATTCAGTATATTTGATTTTTTGTTATGTACTTAGAAAAATTAATTTAAAATAAGGAGGAAATAAAATGAAAAAAGTAATGATTATCAGTCTGATATTACCATTTGTAATATTGGCAACAAGCTGTAACCAATCTACTTGTGACCGCAGCAGTTCAACAAATCAAAAATTAGTGAGTGAAGTTATGACAAAAGAAGTCCAAGATGCGACAGCTCCCGATAAAGTCTTGGATGATCTAATGGAGGGTAATGATCGATATGTGAAAGACAGCTTAACCCAAAGGGATTTTCCTGCTCAGGTTAAAGCCACAGCAACAGGCCAATATCCAAAAGCTGTAATACTGGGTTGTATTGACTCGAGGGTTCCTGTGGAGCTTGTATTTGATCAAGGTGTTGGCGACCTTTTTGTTGTTAGAGTAGCTGGAAACGTTGAAGATAAAGATGTTTTAGGTAGTATTGAATATTCAATGGGTGTAGCAGGTTCGAAATTGCTTATGGTATTGGGACATGAAAGCTGTGGGGCGGTTAAATCTGCTGTTGACAAACTTGATGTTGGGAGCGAAAATGTTACTCATTTATTGGATCAAATCGAACCGGCAATTTTAGAGGTTGAAGGAACGCGAGATTCTAAAAACAAGGAATATCTTACCGAAGTAATTAAAACCAATGTAAAAATGACGATTGATGATATCAGAAACAGAAGCAGTATCATTAAACAACTTGAAGCGGACGGAAAGATTATGATTGTAGGTGCTTATTATGATTTACATAGTGGGAAAGTAACTTTGCTTAAGTAAACCTGAAATATTTTCTAAACATTGCAAAGATAATTGAGAGCGAACATTCAGTACAAAAGTTTATCTCATATTATTAAAATTGTCTATATAAAGCTTGTTGAACAGTCGGGCGGATCCGGCTGTTCACACAATAAAATGATTTTTTTTTATATTAAAAACAAATGAAAGGAAAAAGTATTGAATTATTGAACAAGGCGATAGCTGATGAATTATTAAAAAAATGGTTTGTCGATAAAGTCCGACTTCTTCGTTATGCTTGTCAGAAAAACAGTCATTTACAAGAGTAAACTCCTTTATTTTCTGACTTCGCAAGCCTCGAATTCGAACTTTCTATTCCAAACACTTTACTTTATG
>JAKITG010000048.1 GCA_021648195.1 Flavobacteriaceae bacterium
AGTTCATTTCAACAGAGCGACCGAAGGAGCTACGAAAAATTTCTTTCATTGAGATTTAATTCTAACTTTTCTAATTGATTTTTAACGGAATCATTGAAACGTTGTTTTCTCGTCGATAATTTTTGCTCTTATTGGCAAAAAATATATCTGTTGAAATGACATTCGTTTTTAATTCCACTAAATTTGCAGTAGAACCTAAGTATCTGTTAAAAAATAACTCATACATTTCGGCTTGTTCTTTAGCCGTTTTTATTTGTTAAAATTTACAACCGTAACAAGCCCTAAGGCTATGCTTGAAAATTTTAAATTGAAAAAAAAGCAAAATAACCCGCCTGCCGGCAGGCAGGTGTCCCGATTCTGCACGACTTATTTTTTAACAGATACTAAAAAGAAAATTAATTAGAAAATACCGCATCAGATACAGGTTTGTTTAATTGTTGATTTGTAAATCTAATTAGCGTATAATCTTTGGAAGATTCAATCATTTTGACTTCTATTACATTCAATGTGTTTTTATCAAATGTGAGTATAAACTCATTAATAAATGACTTCAGTTTTTTGTCTTTGGGTGAAAAACTTACTGTATAATCTTTAAAATAAACAATTTTAAATTGTACATCATCAAACATATCACCTTTTACACTTCTAATAATTAGTTCATTAAGCGACTTAAATGCTTTGTTTGAGCTTAAATCTACATTATTTTTTACTCCATTATCATTAATGTACAGTTTATTTTTTTTGAAAGTAGCACTGTACTTAAAAGGTTTTTGATATTCCCATTTGATGGAATTGGGTGATTTATAAACTAATTTTCCGCTTGATATAATATCATTTGATAAGAAGTCTAAATGTTTATATTGCTTAAAATCACTAATGATAGAAGTTGTTTTTTTTGATTTTTCAATAATATTATTTCGCAAGGCTTTTGATTCTTGTTGCGATAGGGTTGTTTGTTGGGCGATACCAGTAAATGATATAGATATTGAAAATATTAATAAAAAAATACTATTTTTCATAAGCTTCGGTGTTGAATAATTCTTCTAAAGTTATTGATTTTAGTTTGTTTTTTTGTAAGAATTGCAATAATTGTTCCAAAACATCAATATTTCGTTGGCTTGTATCGTGAAGTAAGATTACATCTCCTTTTTGAATTTTTGAACAAATATCACGAATTATTTTTTTAGTTTTTTTTGAAGTAGTATCATACGAACGAATACTCCAACCAAAGGTTTTTAAATTCAATTGTTTGATAGCTTTTGCAATATTTGGATTGGTAACCCCAAATGGAGGGCGAAAAAAATTTAAGTTTAAACCTGTGCTGTTTTTTGTAATTTCTTGTCCGAGTTTAATGTCTGAAATTATCTTTTCTGTAGATAAAAACCCGTAATTACTTGAATGAGCATACGAATGATTCCCTAGAATATGTCCTTCGAAAATAATTTTTTTTATAATTTCGGGATGCTTTTCTACATTTTTACCGATACAAAAAAAAGTGGCTTTAGCATTATATTTTTTAAGAAGTTGTAAAGCTTTAGGTGTGAATTCAGCATTCGGACCATCATCAAAAGTTAGTGCAACAGCATTTTCTTTTATTTGATAATTTTTATATTTTGCTTTTAAAAAATAATTCCAACGAATATGAAAAGAACCAATTGTAGTTATTATAAACCATAGAATAATGAGTAATAAAACCCACCAAAAGGAAGTACTAAATAGCATGAATACCACTAAAAATATAATGAAAACAATATTTATATTTTTAAAGTTTAGCATGAGTTAAGTAGTGTAAAGCTATGATTTTCACCTCGATACTGATTATAAAGTAATATATTTTTAATAGAATAATTCTTTAGTTGGTTTAGTTTTAAAATAGTAGGAATTTCTTGTTTTTTTAGTATTTGACAAGCTGTCCACATTCCGAATGAAGAAACAGTATTGTATTCTCCAGAAAGGTGTTTGTAGTATAATTGTTGGGTGTTTTTAAAAATAGAATCCTGTAAAGCTGTGTAGATAGAATCATAAGTTACATCTCCATTATTTCCTAAAATAACGATATCAATATCCGAGACATCGAAATTATTTTTTTGTAAAAATTGAATCAATTTATTTTCAATCTCATTTATGGCCAGTTGATTATAAGTGGTAACATCAATTAATTTAGCATAAGATTGATTTTTCTTTTGATTTGCTAAAACAAAAAATTGTGCTCCTTCACTTATCAAAGTTCCTTTTGAATTTGAATCTAATAGATTGCTATTCAGGGTTTCTTCCTCCTTAATATAACCAATTAATTTATGTAAATTTTCGGCATACATATTCACTTCATCTATTCCGCCAACTAAAATATTTGATACGCCTTCACCAATCATTAATTGTGCATCGATTAAAGAAGATTCAAAAGAAGTGGCTCCATGTGTATAGGTTACATTGTAGGATTTACAGTTTAAACCTAAAGCGATTTGTGCACCAACGGTATTGTGTGTTGATTGAATAAATGAAGTGGGTGTTAGATATTGTTCATCATTGTTAATAATATTTTTTAAAAACTTATCAGAATCGTTTAAGCATCCCATTCCAGATCCTGTGATGATAGCTTCAGGTAAATCAATATTAGCCTCTTTTAAAGCTATGGATGATGCAACTACTCCCATTTTAACTCCACTAGACATCCGTCTAATCATTGTAGGTTTAATATATGCTTTGTAATTGGGTTTATGAGCGAAAGTAATATGGCTTGTTAATTCTTCAAAGCTCTTTAAAAAAACTGTATTATCTGAAGAATCTTGAGCAGATATACATCCTATTCCGTTGATATAGCAGTTTTTCATCATTTATGCTTTAGAGAAAATTAAAGTAGAACAATTGCCTCCAAAACCAAAGGAGTTTGATAGGACATGATTCAATTTTGTATGTAAAACAGTTGTTACAGGAATGATGTTTGATTCTGCTATAGGTGTTTCAAAATTTAGATTTGGAAAAACAATCCCTTTTTGTAAAGATAAAATTGAATATACTGCTTCAACTGCTGCAGCGGCTGCTAAGGTATGTCCTGTATATGCTTTGGTAGAACTTAAATGAGGAATTTTTTTATCAAAAACTCTAAGTATAGCCTTACTTTCAGAATTATCATTATTTTCTGTGGCAGTACCATGAGCATTGATATAATTAATGTTTTGTGGAATTAAATTAGCAATTTTAATTGCTTGATTCATTGCTAAAGTTGCTCCTTCACCATTATCTGAAGATGCTGTTTGATGAAAGGCATCATTTGTATTTGCGTAGCCAGAAATATATGCCAGTACTTTTTTCTTTTCTTTTTCTATAATTTTATCTGATTCTAATACCAAAAATGCAGCGGCTTCGCCTAAATTTAAACCTGTTCTATTTTGGTCGAAAGGTTTACAATTGGTTTCTGAAAGAATCATTAGAGTTTTAAAACCATTGATGGTAAACTTTGATAAACAATCTGATCCTCCAACAATAACTCGATCTAATTTTCCTGCTTTTATCATTCTAGATCCTAACATAATTGCATTAGCAGATGATGAACAAGCAGTGCTAATAGTGGTAACAAACTTAGTTATACCCAGGCTATTGGCAATTTTAGTAGTAGCATCTCCAGCGGGATGACTTTCAATATATTTTCTATTTTTACTTTCTTCAAATTGAGTATAATAATACTGTTCGGTCTTATCCATTCCGCCAACACTTGTTGCAGAAATCAACCCTGTTTTATAGATATTTATATCGGTAATTTTGGCGTTTTTTACAGCTTCTTTAGCTGCTATTTCACCTAATAATGCAGTTCTAGAATAATTATTTGATTTGGGTAAATCTAAAATACGAACCAATTCATCGTTGGTTGCTTTTATTTCGCCAACCTTGATGTGGTTTTTATGAATTGTTTCTATATTCTTTATTCTAGATATTTTGGGTGTTTTATCAATAAGCGATTGAAAATTTTCTTCTACAGTATTTCCAATAGAAGAAATAATTCCCATTCCAGTAATGGCAACACCTTTATTCATAATTTATTTATTCCTGTTATCTATAATATATTTTGCCATGGTATCAATAGATTCAAATATTTCTTTTCCTTTTTTAGGATCAGATAACTTTATACCATAATCTTTATCTAACATAACAATTAGTTCTAATGCATCAATTGAATCTAAACCCAAACCATCACCAAATAAAGGGTCATTATTTTCAATATTCTCTACTTCAATATCTTCTAAGTTAAGGTTTTCTATAATTTTTTCTTTCAATTCTAATTTTAAATCCTCCATTATCAATTGTTATATAATTCTATTAATTTTTTTTCTGAGTGTTCAATTACTCCATTTTCAGATACCAAATATAAAAAAGCTTCGTAACTATTTTCATCAATATTTACCCAACCTGCTAAAACGGCATCACATTTTTTATTTTTAACCAAGTTATTTTCATAGATATGGTGAAAATTAGCATTGTATTTTTCAAATATAAAGAAAGCATTCTCGCTTTTTAATTGATGTTTGATACTTATTTCTCCAATGCCAATATTAGGCAAAGTATAAACAAAAACCGCAGGACTTGGAAAATAATTTTGATTATCATTTATTGAGTCTTGATGCTTTCTATCTGTATCTAAACTGGAAGCATTATTTGAAAAAACAATTGCTATATTTTTGTTTTCTAAAACGGTTTCTTTTAACAAATATTCTGCTGATAAAAATGCAAGTTTGCTCAAGCGATCCATTTTAAAAAACTTTGGATATTTGATTTCTAAATTTTTGTATATATTTTTTAAAAATGAGTTGATATCAAAGGTGTCATTTTCAAAAATAACTTTACCATTTAAAGTTACTTTGTTGTTTTTAATTTTACAATAGCTTTGTATGTATAGCTTTTCATTCAATGGTGTTATTTCTTTTTACAAACAAATATAGTGTGATATTCTCCTACAGCGATATCTTCTTTAATTACTAATCCAGCTTTGGCAATTAATTTCTCAAATACTTTAGCAGGATACATTTTACTATTTCCGTTTGCTAATACTGCAAAATACAGAGAAGTAGCTTCTAGAATAAATTTTGCATTATCAAATTTCTGTCTGTCGGTAAATGTTTCCATAATAAGTAACTCTGTTTCATTATCCATAGACTGCACAGAGGTTATTAATATTTTTAGAATTTCTTTTTCAGAAAAACAATCTAAAAACTGACTCATCCAAATAGTATTGGCACCAGTAGGTATTTTTAAATCTTCTTTTGACAACCAATCTATTTCATACCCAGAAACTCTATCTCCAAATCCTGCGTTTTTTGTATTGCTCAAAGCTACATTCAATTGACCTGGTAAGTCAATAATTTTTATATTAACATCAGCACTATATTTACATGCACTTAATGCGAATTTTCCCGTATTACCACCGATATCAAATATTGTTTTCGGATTTTTTCTAAAAACAATTTCTAAAGCATCATTAAAAACACCATCAGAATAATGATGGTCAAATTCAAACCAAGATTTTTTTATTTTTGGAGGTAATGCCGACAAGCCTTCATAAATAGTATTCCAATTTCCTAATTCTTTTAAACCTTCAGGTTTTTCATTTTTAATTGAGTCATTCAAATGATACAATCCTTTATAACAAACTTCATTGGTGAAGTTTATGTTTACATTAACTGTTTCATGAGTATTTAAAAAATAACCTACTTTAGTAATTTCATAGTTACCCTTTTCATTTTTAAAAACGATATCAGAACTTTCAGCAATTTCTAGTAAAACTCCGATTCCATATTTACTAATTGATAATTTTTTTGAAATATCATCTATTGAAATACCTCCTTTTTTTCTTTTTTCAAAAATTAAATCTAAAATCCCTAATTTTCTAAGAGAAACTGTAGTTTGAAATATAAATGGTGCAAAAGCTATTCTTTGGGCTGTTTCTAATGCATCTATAGCTTTTAATGATTTTATCGGCATGCTTATTTAGGTTGTTTGATTGTGCAAATTTAAGTGATATATAGCTTATTAATGCTTATTTTAATTTATTTTTTTAAAATTATTGCTGTGTTACAACCTCCAAAACCAGAAGCTGTTTTTAGAAAAATATTGATCTCTTTTTGTTCTGTTTTTTTGATGATATTAATAGGATGTGAAACACCCAGCTCATCAAAGCCTAGTGAGGCTACCAATGTATTTTGATATAAAGATTCTATACCAATAATAGTTTCTAAAAGCCCAGAAGAGCCGAGCGTATGACCATAATATCCTTTTAAACTATTTAATGGAATATCCAACATTTGTAATCGGCTAAAGGCAATAGATTCCATTTCATCATTGAAATTGGTTGCTGTACCATGCGCCGAAATATAATCGATTTCTTTTTCGGAAACTTGTGCTTCTTTTAATGCTGATTTAATACTTAAAAATAATCCTTCGCCTGTTCTTGACGGACCAGAAATATGATTGGCATCGTTACAAGATCCACTACCCATAATTTGTGCTGTACTTTTAGGTATTTTAGAAATAGTAGAACTTATCAAAACACTTGCTATGGCTTCGCCGATTGTGATTCCTGTTCTATTTTTTGAAAAAGGTTTACATGGTTGGTCACTTATGGCTTGAAATGATGTAAAACCTGAAACAATAAATTCTGTAACCAAATCACCACTTACAATAATAATATTATCATACATGTTAGATTTAATCAACCTATCGGCAACCGAAAGAGCTAAAACACCAGAAACACAAGCATTTGATAGTACAATTGCTTCGTTTAAAAATTTAAAAAAATATTGAATCTGTTTACCTAACTCTGATAAATACATTCTTTTTTTATCTTTATAAAAATTTGATTCGGGAGATAAAACGTCAATATTTCCTTTTGTAGTAGATATGATTAAACCTGTTTTATTTGTAATGGTAAGTTTAGATTTTTTAAGAATATCTTGAACAGAAAGTATCATCATTTTTTCTAAAGTAGTATGTAAATTTATGTCTCCAATTTTAGAAAAAAGGTTATTTATCTTTTCTTTATCTACAATTGAGCTGTAAAAAAAATCACCATTCTGTCTTTTGTGTTTTTGAATCCCAGATTTTAGAGCTGTCAAATTTTTAAAATTGGATTCACTACCAAATCCTAACGGAGAAATAATATGATGATGTGTAATGTAATTATTTTTCATTTTTTTAACACTTTAATGTTTTAATCTCTTTTGGGTATAATTCTCCGAGGTTTGCCCTGAAATGTAAACTTAATAGGTTTTAAAACCTCTTAGATTTTTCTAAATTGTTCTAGCAAACAATGCCTTTGGGCTTGCCCCGAGTAGTTTATTGCTTTATGGATTGTGTTTTATACCAATTTAACATCATAATGTCGCATTGAGATTGTTTAATTCAATTATACGACATTATAAAATTAAATTGGTATTAGCCTTATATTATTTCATCAATCTCTCATTTTTCAAATCATCAGATTATTTTACTTTCAAATTATTAAATTGTATTAAAGTAATCCAACTTTCTTTTTCCAAGCTTCAAAAAATGGCGGAAGATTTAATGATAATTCTCCATTATTCTCTACAAATACCTGGATGGTTTTCCCTATGCATGCTAATTTTCCATCGGGATTAAATATTTGATATGTAAATGTCATTTTAGCCGATTGTGTATTAACAAAAGTTGTTTCAATAGTAGCAATATCACCATACTTTAATGGTAATTTATGTTGGGTAAATGATTCTATGATTGGAGTTACATATCCATTTGTTTTTACATCTAAATAAGATAGACCGTGTTTTCTTCCAAAAGATTCTCTACCTTCTTCAAAATAAGAAATATAATTTCCATGCCATACAATTCCTAAAGGATCAGTTTCATTAAATCGAACTCGAATTGTTGTTGTTTCTTTAATTGTCATGCTTAAACAGTGTTTTTAACTTTATCATAATAAATAGAAATTATTACCATAATTATAAAAAATAAACCTAATAAACTTATCTCTGGTAAAATATCTATAAAACTACCATTTCTAATAATTACATCATAAAACCCATTTAGGCCCCAATTCATTGGTGATATTTTTGCTAAAATTTGCATAAATTTTGGCATTGCAAAGATAGGAATCCACACGCCTCCAATAGCAGCTAAAAGTACTACAGAAGTTGCTCCAAAAGGTGCTGATTGTTCTGTGGTTGTAGATACCGTTCCTAATAATATTCCAAAACCAATAGCAGCCAATCCAGAAAAAATAGCAACAATTAAGAGTAAAAAATAACTTCCATTAATGGTAAACTCTGGAAGATTTAGGTGTGGAAAAATGTAAAACCCGACGAGCAACATCAATAAAAATTGTAGCATACAAATAGATAAATATACCAATACTTTTCCACCTATGGTTGTGAGGTAAGATATTGGGCTCGTTTTTAAACGAATAAAAGTTCCTTGATTTTTTTCTTTCACCATATTGATAGATAATGGAATTATGATGAAAAATATGGCAAATAACGCCCAAGCAGGCACATTGTGCTGTACTGAATTTGGTTTTATCTCAGTATTTTTTTGATGCGTATTAATTTCATAAAATGAAATAAAAGAAGAATTGTCAAACAATTCTCCTTCAATTTCTAATTCATTTTGAAAAGTGCTATATATGGTTTGTGATTCAATTTTTGAAACCATTTTATCAATTGAGTTTTTAACTCCATTTTTAAATGATAAATGAGAAGCGGGATCAAAATATAATTTAATTTGTTGTGGTTTAATATTAGGTTGATTGATGAGAGAATTTTCATCCATTCCCATTTCACTTAATATCCTATCTACATTTTGAGAGACTTTAGCCATTAAATTTGCCGTTAAATTTTTAGGAATAATGATTGCCATTTGATATTTTCCTTTTAAAACCAAATCATTAGCCTGATTTTCATCAATTGGTTTTCCATCAATTTCACTAAAAATTTCAAAAGTATTGGTTCCTTTTAAGTTAGAAATAATAGATTTTGACAATTCATCTACATCATTATCGATAAGAATTATTGGAATTTTGATACTGTCAACATTTGCAAAAGAACTATTCTGAATTAAAGTAACAGTAATTAACAAAACTAGAGGCATTAAAAACAGCACCACCAGCCCTCCTAAATCTCGTTTTAAGAGTAAAAATTCTTTATATGTTGCGATCCATAACTTATACATAATCTCTTAATTCGCCTCCAATTAAGTTCAAATAAACATCTTCTAACCTCTTTGCATCTTTAGTTGCATTTATCAATTCGGTTGGAGTGCCTTTTGCTATAATTTTTCCATTATCAATAATCGCTACTCTGGTGCAAAGCTGTTGTGCCTCAAACATATGATGTGAGGTGTAAATAATAGTAGTTTCTTGTGAGTTTAATTGTTTTAAATGTTCGATGATTACATTTTTTGATTGAACATCTACACCTACGGTTGGTTCATCTAAAAACAATATTTTGGGTTGATGTAAAATACCTGCAATTAAATTTACACGACGTTTCATACCTCCCGAAAAAGTTCGAACTTGTTTATTAGCAAACTTTAAAAGTCCTAAATTCTCTAACGATTGATGAATATTATTTTTTAAATAAGTTCCTCTTAAACCATACATTGAACCAAAATATAATAAATTTTCAAATGCAGTTAGAGTAGGGTATAAGGCATATTCTTGAGGAACAACTCCAATTAAATTTTGTATTTGTGTTCTATTTTTTATAAAGTTTAATTGATTGATTTCTATGGTTCCAGAACTTGGTTTTAACAAACCACTTAACATAGAAATAAGTGTTGTTTTTCCAGCTCCATTTGGTCCTAATAATCCGAATATTTCTGTTTTATGAACTGTTAAATCTAATGGTTTTACAGCATAATTTTCAGAATTTTTATATTTTTTAGCCAGTTGAGAAATTCGAATCATTACTTCATTTATTTTAAGGACATCTTTAAAAACTCATTCGCATTAATCCCGAGGTTTCGGGATTGAAATACTATCAAGATAATATAATAAATTTTTAAGCAGTATTTGAAAAGCTCTAAAAAACCCTACGGAGAACAAAGATAACAAATAATCTACTTCGTTATTTTTTTTTTTCAATAGCTAAGACTATTATACCAATTTAACATCATAATGTCGCATTGAGATTGTTTAATTCAATTATACGACATTATAAAATTAAATTGGTATTACTCACACTTTTATATTTTTTATAGGAGTTCATGATGTGCTTCGCAGTTCAAAAAAAATAATGTCTTGTATCTCATTTATTTTCTTTGTTTTTTAAAAGGAATGAGTTTTTAGAGATGCCCTTAAGCAATAGCTTTTTTTAATTTTTTAAAAAATGCTTCTTCCTTATCTGCTATTACATCCATTTGATTGGCAATATCTTGATAAGTATTTTTTTTAGCATTTCTGTTTTTATAGATACGGGAAGCATCTAAAGCAAAATTCCTCCAAATATCACCAATTATTGTCATTTCTTTTGATAGTTCAGCTAATTTATCATTTGTTAATATTTTACTAGATTCTTGTAAAAATGCGGCATAAATGTATCGAAACCCTCCTCCGCCAGTACCAATTTCTTCTTGCATTCTTACTATTTGTCCTAGATAATGATTGGCAACTTTTATTCCTTTTTTCTTAGGCCATTCTCTTATTAAGTTAGCTGTAAATCTAATTCCTTTTACCCCAACAATTGGAATTGGAGCTAGCATATCTCTACAAGTATGTTTTATTCCTTTTATTATTCCTTTTTTAAGGTCTAATTCTTTTGGGAAATCAATAGGGTAATATATATGTCCTTTAGGAGCGAATGCACCTTTTGCAAAACGTACTTTTTCTAATTCTTTTTCTGTTAAAGTTGTTACCTCTTCCATAACAGGGTCACTTATCAAATACGTGTCGTCATTCTTTCCATATACAACTAAATTATGTGCATTGAAATGAAAACGATACTCATCAGGAAAATAATTTAAATGATAAACTCCAACTTGAAGTCCGACAGGATTGTTATTCTCCAAATTTTCATCCAAGCGTAACTTTGCCTGTCTCGGATTTTTAAACTTTTCTCTTTTGATTTTTATTCCAACTCGTTTTGCAAAATTATTGAATATTTTCCCAGGCATAATTCGGTAAGTAATTGCAGGAGCATGATTTACTTTTAAAAATGGAATATAACAAAACAGTAAACCAGAACCTATTCCAAAAACCATAGGTTCACTGATATCAAAACCATTATGCTTCATTAAATTGGAAACAACACCATTTTCACAATGTGCAGATTGATGATGTATGAAATTAGTTTTCATATTCAATATCTTTTAATTTTTTTACAGAAATTTCAAAAATAGTTGCATATTTTTTTAATTGTTTTCTAGAAAGTTTTTTAAATACTGAAGGTTTAAAATGGCGCTTTACTCTCCATGTCCACATTCCAACATAACTAGATAATATATTGATATCCATTTTATGAAGCTCCATATAATATTCAATAGGACTTATTTTTTCATTCAAAACTAGGTATCTAGCTTTTTTTATACGATTGTTTATATCATCAATTGTATTATTTAAAGCGATAGTTTTAGGATCCCAACCTGTACTATTTGCAGTCGTATAATCTCCATTTTCATCAACGGCATAACACAGCTCTTTAAAACTAGCCGACTCTAAATTACTTTTATCTTGTGGTACATCACTTTTTTTCATGAAATCTTTTATAACATGATTATTGCTCTACTTCTTGAATAAATAAATTCAACTGGCAAGATAATAATTCTTTTTTTCCTTCATAAATATTACACTGTAAAGTGCTAATGCTATATTGATTGGAATCATATCTTGAAATTAACTGTGCCTTAGTAATTATTGTTGCTCCAATAAGCGGACAAGAAAAAATAGTTATTTTTTTTATTGCGCTAATAAAACCAATTAATTTAGTTCCCTTTCCTTCTAAATCATCATCTTTAAAATAAGTTTTACCAACAATTGATGAGCAAGTTTGTGCTGCACACTCTATCAATCCTACCTCATTAAAGATATTATCTTTTACAAAGATACATTTTTCGTTAATTTTAAATGAAGTAGAAACATGATTTTCATCTAATGTTAACAATTTATCCACCATTAAAAAAGGTGCACGGTGAGGCAAAAAATTGGATATATCTATTTTATCAAGGTTAATCATTAGTTTGCGATAACTGTTTTCATTTGACCAGAAGCTATTTTTTCTTTCTTACTATTAAACACGTTGATTTCTACTAGAGTAACACCCAAAAATTCTTGTAAAATTTCAACCTCGGTTGTAATGGTTTCATTTAATTTAGGTAATGATTGTATTTCAATTTTTTTGATTGCGCCTAAATAACCTGTGGGTGCAATCTCTCCTCTTAAAAAATAATCGTATCCAGTATGTAAAGCTACTGTTTGCGCCATGTTTTCAATTAACCCTGATTCTAATAACACATTATTGTAAAAAAAAATATTACTTTCTTCTATAGTTAATGAAGAGACAGCTGTACTTTTAGAAAAAAACAACAATGTGCCTACCATTACAAAAGGCTTCTTTTGAGGTATTAAATGTTTAATATCTATTATAGGGTTTTTTATTAAGTTCATTTAGCATACAGTAAGTAAAGAGTAAGCATAAGAAAAACGTGCACTTTCTGGAACTGATAATAATATTTTATCACCTTTCTTTAATTTACCAGATTGTACTAATTCTTCTAACATAATATAAATTGACCCTGCACCAATATTACCTACTTTGCTTAAATTCATAAACCATTTTTCCCAAGGAATTTTTGCCTCTTGCTTTATCATTTCATTA
>JAKITG010000212.1 GCA_021648195.1 Flavobacteriaceae bacterium
GCCAGCACCATTATAAAAATCAATATATTCTTCAATTTGTGATTTTTTCTTTCCTGCAGCAGGCTCGTTTATAGGGAACTTTATTCTACCATTCCCATTTGTCATCACTTTACTCATTAATGCGGTATATTCCGTTGAAATATCTTTATCATCAAAAGAAATTAATTGTGCAAAACCCATTACTTCTTGATAAAATTTACCCCAAACATTCATTTGTCCCCAATCTACATTCCCAACCATGTGATCAATATATTTTAAGCCACAAGAAGATGGGTTATAATGCGATTCCCATTTTTCATAACCAGGTAAAAAGACTCCTTTATAATTCTTACGTTCTACAAAAATATGTACGGTATCTCCATAAGTATGGATTCCTGATTTTACTACTTCACCATCTGCATCTTTTTCAGTTCTTGGTGCAAAATAGGACTTTGCTCCTCTTTTGGTAGTTTCTTCCCAAGATTTTGTAGCATCTTCTACCCATAAGGCAATTACTTTAACACCATCGCCGTGTTTGGTGATATGTTCATCAATATCCGTAGTTTTAGTTCCAGGCATTGGTGTAGTAAATACTAATTTAATTTTATCTTGTACTACAACATAAGAAGTACGATCACTTATTCCTGTTTCTAACCCTGCATAAGCTAAGGATTGAAAACCTAAAGCTGTTTTGTAAAAATGAGCTGCTTGTTTTGCATTACCTACGTAATACTCAACGTAATCTGTTCCCATTAATGGAAGAAAATCTTCTGCTTCTTCAAATATTTTTTCTAATCCGTAATTAAAATTCTTTATTTTTTTTAAATCTTTCATATCGTAAATTTTTATTGTAACCAAGATTTGTAATAATCTCCTACCTCTAATTTTAATGCTTCTTCCGTTATCATAACAGGTTTAAAAGGGTCTATCATAACTGCTAACTCACCAGTTTTTGTTTTACCTACACTACGTTCAATAGCGCCTGGATGCGGTCCGTGAGGAATACCACTAGTATGCAAGGTTATTTGCCCTTTTTGAATGTTATTTCTACTCATAAAATCGCCATCAACATAATATAATAGTTCATCGGAATCTATATTGCTATGATGATATGGTGCTGGTATAGCTTCTGGATGATAATCATACATTCTTGGTACAAAGGAACAAACTACAAAACCAGCAGCTTCCCATTGTTGATGTATTGGTGGTGGTAGATGAATACGCCCAGTTATTGGTTCGAAATCGTGTATGGAAAAGGCATATGGATAATGAAACCCATCCCAACCAACAACGTCAAAAGGATGATTTTGATGTGTGTATTCATATAATATTCCTTGTTTTTTCGATAGAATTTTGAATTCTCCTTTTTCATCATGGGTTTTCAAATCTTTAGGTAATCTAAAATCTCGTTCACAAAATGGTGAATGCTCTAAAAACTGCCCAAAATTATTTCGATAACGCTTTGGACTTAAAATTGGACTAAAAGACTCTATATACAGGATTCTATTGTCTTCGGTATCAAAATCTATTTGATACGTAGTTCCTCTAGGAATAATTAAATAATCTCCATATTTAAAATAGATATTACCATACATAGTTCGTAAAGTTCCTGAGCCAATATGGATGAATAACATTTCATCTGCATCCGAATTGCGATAAAAATAATCTTGATTGAACGTTTTTGGAGCCGCTAAGCCAATATGTAAATCATTATTTACAAAAAGTGTCTTTCTACTTTCTAAATATTCTTCTTCTTTTGGTATCGAAAAACCTTGAAAACTCATTGCTTTCATATGTTTTTCTATGGCTATTTTTGGTGTTAAATCGGCTATTTTTTTTATTTCACTAACTACTGTTGGTGGATATAAATGGTAAATCAAGGAAGACATTCCTGCAAAACCTGCAGTACCAAATAGTTCTTCTTGATAAAGACTGCCATCTGGTTTTTTAAATGTAGTGTGTCTTTTTGGTGGTATTTTTCCTAAGTTATGGTATCTAGGCATGTTGTATTGTTTTAAAAATTAATAAATTGAGTATCTAAATATAAATACCATTTTATTCTGGATTTCTTTTTACTACAATAAATAAATGTTTCATATTCATGTTAAATAATTTAAAATTCAGTTAAAACCTATTAGCAACAAATATAACAAAATATTCCCTAAAATAAGAATGAAAAATCAAATACTAATTACTTCTTCAATTTGAGGTGCATGTTTTTTTATGGTTGCCTCTAC
>JAKITG010000049.1 GCA_021648195.1 Flavobacteriaceae bacterium
GAAGCACTCTACTTTTGTCATGTACTAAGATCTATTGTATTAAAAAATTCCACAATCAAATGTTTAACCTGTTTCAAAGTCTTTAATTATTATCTTAACTTTGCAGAAATTTATTTTTAATTGATGCATAAAAATTTGGAAAACAATGATACAATTATTGCTCTAGCTACCTCATCGGGTGTTGGAGCTATTGCTGTTATTCGACTTTCGGGCGAAAAATCTATTGAAATAGTAAATCAATTTTTTCAATCAAAATTTAAGTCCAAAGATTTGACAAAGGTAAAATCACATACTATTCATTTGGGAAACATCATTGAAAACAATAGTATTATTGATGAAGTTTTGGTATCTGTTTTTAAAAACCCAAATTCATACACGGGTGAAAATGTGGTTGAAATTAATTGCCATGGTTCAGTTTATATTCAGAAAGAAATTTTACAATTATTTTTGAAAAATGATGTCCGTCATGCGGATGCTGGAGAATTTACACTACGAGCATTTATTAATGGTAAACTAGATTTAAGTCAGGCAGAAGCTGTTGCAGATTTAATTGCTTCAGATTCTAAAGCCTCACATCAAATTGCTATGCAACAAATGCGAGGAGGATTTTCATCAGAAATTGCTTCCTTACGAGAACAACTATTAAATTTTGCATCACTTATTGAATTGGAATTAGATTTTGCTGAGGAAGATGTTGAGTTTGCCGATAGAAAAAAATTTCAAGAACTGATTACCAAAATAACTTCCGTTCTAAAACGATTGATAGATTCTTTTGCTATAGGCAATGTATTTAAAAACGGAATTCCCATTGCAATTGTTGGCGAGCCTAATGTTGGAAAATCTACTTTACTCAACGCAATTTTAAATGAAGAAAAAGCCATTGTTAGTGAAATAGCAGGTACAACCAGAGATGCTATTGAAGATGAATTGATTATCAATGGAGTTTCTTATCGATTTATTGATACTGCGGGTATTAGAGAAACTAAAGATTCTATTGAAAAAATTGGAATAGAAAAAACCTTTGAGAATATTGAAAAAGCACAATTGGTATTGTTGTTGCTTAGTGCAGAGAAAGTGAAAAATGAAAAATTAAAAGTTAAGAATGAGTTCGATAAATTAAAAAATAAATATCCAAACAAAAAAATACTTACAATTATAAACAAAATTGATTTGCTATCTAAATCTGAAATTTCAATTCTAAATTCTAAATACTCAATTCTACTATCTAGTAAAAATAAAATAGGAATCAATAAACTTAAAGAAGAATTAACTAAGTTAGCCAACATTGGTGCTTTAAGCAATAATGAAACTATTGTGAGCAATTCACGACATTTTGAAGCTTTAAGCAAGGCTTTATATTCTATTATAGAAGTCCAAAAAGGAATAAATGATGGAACTACTTCCGATTTATTTTCTATTGATATTCGTCAAGCACTTTACCATCTCGGAGAAATTACAGGAGAAATTACTACTGAAGACTTATTAGGTAATATTTTTGCCAATTTTTGTATCGGAAAATAAATAGTTATTTTATTTGATGTCAAATGATATTATTTGACTAAAAATCAAATAGTTGTGAATAATTTTTTTAATTTTTCTTTCTTTTAATACCCCTATATTCATACTTTTATTACACCATTTTACATCTTTGTTGATTTTTACCCATCAAGGTGTGAAAATTTACACCTTGACGGGTGATTTGGTAAAAATATGGCACTTAATTAACTGTTTTAATCTAAAAGTAGGTTAAACAACTCTTAGGATAATGAGTTCAAATATTAAAATAATTCGAATTTGTAAGTTTTGTAACAATGAATTTACAGCTAAAACGATTGTAATCCGATATTGTTCCCATAGATGTAATAGCAGAGTTTATAAAGAGAAAATTAAATTTAAAAAGATTAAAAAGTCAAATGAGGAAACGATTAATATCAAAACTCAATTTATTGAATTTTTAAAAGTAAAAGAGTTTCTCACAGTGAAGAATATTACGATACTTATGAATTGCTCAAGGCAAACTATTTATAAAATAATTGATAAAGGAAAGTTAAACGCAATCAATTTGAATAAAAAGAAAATTTTTGTTAAACGGTCTGATTTAGACAAATTATTTAAAAATGAATAAAAAAGATATTGTATATCCGTAAACACTAATAATTGATAATTAATGCATATCTTTAGGAAAAATAAAGATATGAATATATTTAGTTTTACGACACATTTTGATAGCGAAGAATCCTGCCGCGCTCATTTTAAAGAAGAACGAGATAAGATAGGTATTATCTGTAGAAGATGCAGTCACACCAAGCATTATTGGATAAAAAGCCAATGGAGTTATGAATGCAAAAAGTGTAGGAGTCGTACATCCCTTAGAAGTGGAACAATTATGCAGAGTTCTAACTTATCTTTTTTAATTTGGTATAAAACAATGTTTTTAATGACAGCCACAAAGAAAGGTTTTTCAAGTAAAGAAATACAACGTCAACTAGGTTTAAAGCGCTATGAACCAGTTTGGGCAATGGTTCATAAACTACGAAAAGCTATGGGACAACGAGATGACAGATATACTTTGGAAGGAATGATAGAAATGGATGAAGGCTATTTTACCATTGAAGCCTCTGAATATGAGCATAAAACACAAAAATCAGGGCGAGGCAGTAAAACCAAATCTAACGTTATGATTATGGCTGAAAGCACAATTCTTGAAGATATAGAAACAGGTAAAGTAGAAAGACAATGTCGTTATTTTAAAGCAAAAGTATTAGAAGATCATAAAGCAGACGGAACAGATAAGACTTTTGAAAAGGCAATTGATGATGAGCAAACTATTATTTTTACAGATAAAAGCACCTCGTATGTTAACATTGCTGATTATGTTGAGATTCATATGACAGAAAAATCAAGTGAACAAACAACTAAAGAAACCTTAAAATGGGTGCATATTGCGATTAGTAATGCAAAACGAAATTTTGTAGGAAATTACCATAAAATAAAGAAAAAATATTTGCAATTGTATCTAAATGAGCTTGTATATAAACTCAATAGAAGATACTTTGGAGAAAGGATATTTGATAGACTAATAATTGCTAATATTACAGGTTATGAATAATTACGGATATACAAAAAATTATTATCTATATCCATCTTTAGTTTATTTAGGGCTTGTTACAAAATAAAGTGTACAGAATTGGCGATGTTATTTTGTGCAGTAACAAGGCAAAAAACGTAGTTATAGCTATAGCTATAGCTAAAATGAGGCTTTTTAACAGGGCAGAGCGTTAAAAAAATGTCCAGTGGACATTTTTAGCGATGAGCCAGCTGGCGTGTTGGCAAGGCAAAAGAACAAGACAAAATGTATAGGTTATTTTGTAACAAGCCCTTAGGTAAAGGAATTAGAAGATGTGTTTGTAGCGTTGATAGTATTTATTTTCGCAT
Organism: Flavobacteriaceae bacterium; assembly: GCA_021648195.1. Taxonomy (GTDB): domain Bacteria; phylum Bacteroidota; class Bacteroidia; order Flavobacteriales; family Flavobacteriaceae; genus Lutimonas. The sequence goes on from JAKITG010000049.1 coordinate 3,436, forward strand.
CACAAATCAAACAGTTGAAATTATAACAATTATTGGGAGGCAAGATATCAACTCTAAATTACTAAAACAACCTTAATTTGTTATAAAAGCATAATCACTATAAGTTAAGTTACAAATACAAAGTCAAACATTATACTATCAAGAACAAACAAAAATTTACACCTTTTTTACACCACAGGTAGCGATAAACTCAGTGTTTATAAGGATTTAGAAATATTGTATTGAGAAATAAGCTTATTTTTTCTTAGTACTATTTTACCTTCCTTTTAGTTTATAATCAGGCTTCTCTTAACCTGAATTCGACTTAAAAATTGTTTTCAGCTAGGCTAACTCCCATTCAATTTTAAGTCATCCTGAAGGTTTGGAATTGAATAACTAACTGGTTAATTTAAAAAAAAAAGCACCATAAATACTAAATCAAACTTATTCTCGTTAATAAAGTAATTACGATAACACTTTTCCAATTTGTACATTATTTAAATAATAAACATTTTGGTTGGTATGAAAAAGAAAAAAAATAGCGCTTTAATTATTCATTCTTTAGAAATAAAAATCTTTCTACTTGAACTGAATAAAAACTTACAAGAGTCTAATATTAAAAAAATAAAAACACCAAACATATAATATGTTTGGTGTTTTTATTTGAAATTCTCATACCAAAATTAACTTAAGGTGGGTTTTAAAAATTCATTTCTGATGCGAATGAATTTTTAGAACCCATCTTAACAACTGATTATATCAGCCTATCATGTAATCGGCTAAAGAAAAACAACTACTTAATTCGGTTTACAGCCTTTTTATTAGTACCTTGCTCAAGCTTTTTTTTAGAGTAAACTTTCCTATTATTGTTACAATAACAGCACAGCTTTTTAAAATAGTTTTCCAATTTTAAATCATCCTAGAACATTGAATAAACATGTAATAATTTATTTTAACTGATGGTAAATAATAAAAAAATTGTGGTAATTATGCCAGCATATAATGCTGGTCAAACACTTCAAAGAACATGGAAAGAAATTCCGTTTGATATTGTTGATGAAGTTATATTAACCGATGATGGAAGTACAGATGATACTGTAAAAATTGCTCAAGAACTAGGAATCCACCACATTATTCAACATGATACCAATAAAGGTTATGGTGGCAATCAAAAATCTTGCTATAATAAATCACTTGAGATTGGTGCAGATATAATAATAATGCTTCACCCAGATTACCAATACACCCCTAAACTTATTAAGTCAATGGTGTATTTAATGGCTAATGAGGTGTACCCTGTAGTAATTGCTTCTCGAATTTTAGGTAAAGGTGCACTTAAAGGAGGGATGCCCTTCTATAAGTATGTAGCTAACCGATTTCTTACGCTAAGTCAAAATTTATTAATGAATCAAAAACTCTCTGAATACCATACTGGGTACAGATCCTATACTAGGGAAGTACTTGAGAAGATAGATTTCAATAAATATTCTGATGATTTTATTTTTGACAATCAATTTTTAGCCGAAATATTATTTCAAGGATTTGAGGTAGCAGAAATTACCTGTCCCACAAAGTATTTTGAAGAAGCATCCTCTATTAACTTTGCTCGAAGTAGTAAATATGGATTGTGTGTTTTAGGTGTATCAATTCGTTATTTTTTTAAGAGACTATTTTAGATAAATGAATATTTATATACAAAAATTAATTAAAGACAATAAGTTATTTTTTTACTTATACCTTCTATTTCTTACAGTTGGTGGAATTTTTTTAATTATTTACACAAAAGAAGACGCATTTTTTATCGTTAACAGAAATTACTCACCTCTATTTGATATTTTTTTTAAGTATATAACCCACCTTGGAGATGGTATTTTATTTGCTATACTTATACTTATAATAGCCTTATTTAGTTATCGAAAATCTCTTTTAGGACTAATCATATTTCTTGGATCTGCATTAATTGCTCAACTACTTAAACATACATTTTTTGACCACATGATGCGTCCTGTAGGTCATTTTACTGAAAATATTGATATTCATTTTGTTGAAGGAGTAACAAGGCATGCTAGAAATAGTTTCCCATCAGGACATACCACTTCGGTATTTGCACTTGCGTTATTTTTAGTATTGGCGTTTAAATTAAGAAAATTTGGGTGGATGCTAATTATTATTGCCATAACTACTGGATATTCAAGAATTTATTTGGCTGTACATTTTCCTGTAGATGTTTACTTTGGTTCTTTAATTGGAATTGTAACCGCATTATTAGTATTTACACTATTAGAAAAACCCTTTAAAAATAAGTTTAAAAATAAAGGATTACTGGTAAAAAAATGAAAAATATCGATAAAAAATATTTCCCATACCTCATTGCATTAATAGGAGCTATGTTTTTTCTTCCCTTTTTAGGTCGTGTACATTTATTTGATTGGGATGAAATAAATTTTGCAGAGTCTGCTCGAGAAATGTTAGTTACAGGAGATTATTTTAGAGTTAGAATTGGCTTTTTACCTTTTTGGGAAAAACCCCCATTTTTCTTTTGGCTACAAGCAGCTTCTATGAAAATTTTTGGAATTAATGAATTTGCAGCTCGTTTTCCAAATGCAATATTTGGTATTATAACATTGGTTACACTTTATTTAATTGGAAAAAAAGAAAAGAATTCACGTTTTGGCTTAATTTGGACTTTATTATTCTTTGGTTCTATACTTCCTCATCTGTATTTTAAATCAGGTATTATTGATCCTGCTTTTAATTATTTTATTTTTACAGCTATTTATTTTTTGATTAAAGCAATGAATAATACAGCAAACAAACTAAGAAATTCAGCCATTTCAGGTGCACTTATTGGTCTTGCTATTATTACCAAAGGTCCTGTAGGTTTACTACTTTTACTACTAACTTTTATAACAATTCTAGCAGTTGATAAATTTAAAAAATGGCCTCGACTAAAAGATGTTTCAATTTTTGCACTCTCCGCTTTCTTAGTCTCTTTTATGTGGTATGGAACCGAAATTATTGCAAACGGACCATGGTTTTTGGTTGAATTCATTAAGTATCAAATCGAATTATTTAGCACTCCTGTTGCAAATCATGAACAACCTATTTATTATCATTTTTTAGTTGTTTTTTTAGGATGTTTTCCTATGTCTGTATTAGCTCTAGGTAGTTTCAATAAAACAACTATACGAAATAATACTTTAGCTAAATGGATGATGTCATTATTTTGGGTAGTCATGATCTTATTTACCATTGTAACTACTAAAATTGTTCATTACTCATCTATGGCTTATTTACCATTATCATATTTGGCAGCATTATACATTACCCGTTTAATAGATGAAAAATTAATAACACCTAAGATTATTAGCTGGGTATATTTAATCATAGGTTTAATTTTCGGAATCTTATTAACCACTCTACCATTGGTAATCTATTTTATTGCCGATATTAAACCTTATATAAATGACCCTTTTGCAGTAGCTAACCTAATGAAACCTGTATATTGGAGTGGTTTTGAGTTTTTGATAGGATTAGTTTTTATAATATCGGTTGTGAGCAGTAGTCTGTATTTATTTAAATCAAAAGTATTAAAATCAATAAAAATAATGAGTCTTGGTACAGGAATTACCTTACTGCTTTATTCTATTTTTGTAGTTCCGAAAATTGAACAACATACTCAAGGATCTTTAATTGATTTTTTGAAATCTGTTGAAGGAAAAGATGTATATGTTACAACTTCAGGGTTTCGTAGTTATGCACCTTATTTTTACTTTAAACAACCCAATGACAACCTCGATAAAAGAGCTAACAAACAATGGCTTATTCAAGGCGATATTGACAAACCTGTATATATCATATCAAAAATTACAGACACGTATTTAGAAACACTACCCGATTTAAAGTTAATTAAAGAGGAAGGTGGCTTACGATTTTACAAAAGACTCCCTTTGAACTAAAAAGGTAAAAAAGAATTATTAATTAAGACTGTTGCAATATTAAACAAAATTAAGACGTAAAGCTTTTTACTTCAAATTACCTACTTCTCTAAAAATTTAAATCCTCATAAACAATGATTTACTGTGGATTCTTAAATTTATTTTTCTTAATACAATACAATATATTTTAAAACAATACGTTAGAATAATGCTATAAAAAAGAAAATACTATGAAAAAGACTATCCTAATATTCACACTCTTACTTGCTCCATTCTTAATACACAGCCAATGTAATAATTTGGTTAGTGGAAATTATGTTGTAAAATATGACAATAATTATAAAGAATCTTCTCAAAATTTCGAACTGAATATTGACGGAGTAAAAGCCACTCAGAAATTTTTAAAAGGAACAAAAAAATCTGAAATTAAATGGATTTCTGGAACTCAATTTAAATTGGTTGGAAGTGGAAAGAAAATGAAAAAATCATTAAAGAACAAACAAAAAGAAATGAAAACATTGGGTGAACCTTTTTATCAAATTACTAGATGTAAATCAGATACAATTTCATTTGTCTACAAAATCAATCCAAGTATTCTTATCAACTCAGGAAAAATAATAAGAGAAACTAACAATCTAATAGCCAAGAGAAATTAATAAAAATTTATTTCTTTATATATTTTAAAGAAAACTTCAAGAACAACCTGTTGTGCATTTGTAAAATAAAATTACTGTTGTCCGATAAAACCCAAAATTAGTTAAAAACATACTTCTAAGCCAATAAAATGAGTGAGAATTTCATTTTTTTAAAATAAGCCCCTTGTTTTCAGGTTGGATAAAATTAATTTTTTGTTGAAAATTCTGCGAATTTCCTTTATTTCTAACGTACTCTTGTGCAAAACTATCAATGTTATTGAAAAAGAATCTAAACTCAACATAAGTAAAGAGATGCTTTTGTAAAAGACTCACAAGATTAGAAAAATTACACGCTCTTGTAAGTTTCTTTTTCATAACACTAATGAACAACAATGCTATTAACCCACATTATTCACGAGTTAATTCAACTATACGAAAAAAGTCTCAATAATTGAGACTTTTTTTATTGGACAACAGTAAATTCAAATATATAAAATTATAGGCTGTAAAAAATCGTCACATCAAAGGTAAATATTCCAACTATACTTGTCCATCAGGATAAATACTACAAACAAACGGAAACTGATATCAAAAAAAATAATGGTGAATAATTATCAATATCGCAGACCTCGTCAAACTAATGAAGGCGATTGCTTCTATATGGATTAAAATAGAGGACTTTAAGCTAACATTTCCTCTAAAAACTTACTATACCTTTGAAAACTGGAGATTTCATTATTTATCTTCCCCAAAAAACAACACTATTTCCTGTTTTTGAACTATTTTTGAAGGAAAACCAAAATAAACAAAGGTTTTAAATAAATTGGCGTTGTAGCACATTAAACCAACTATATTCACAAAGTAAAAACCCTTACATATGGCAACAACAATTGAAACATTCAAAGCATCAGGCAAGTTTAGTCCAGAATTGATAGATGAACTAAAAAAAGTGGTCAAACAAGTTTCTATTAAAAAAGGAACAGTTCTTCAAAGAACAGGAGATTCGTCTTTAAGTACTTACCTTGTTATTAATGGATTACTTAAAAGTTACACCATAGATGAAAAAGGAAAAGAGCATATATTTATGTTTGCTTCAGAAAAATGGGTTATCGGTGATATTGATGCACATTCCGAAAATAGTACTGCTCAATTGTTTATTGAAGCCATTGAGGATTCAGAAATAGAAATCATTGACCCTAATTTTCTTAAACTATTCAAGCAATTTCCACAACCAGTACTTTATAATGAACTTGAAAGGCTACTTAAAAGAACGAGTGTTCTACAAAAAAGAATACTTATGCTGATGAGTCATTCTGCAAAAGAAAGGTATGATGAATTTTTGAAAATGTATCCAGAATTGGTGCAACGTGTACCTCAAAAATTGATAGCATCTTATTTAGGGATTACGCCTCAAACACTTAGCGTAATAAGAGGCACTATTTATTAATGTAGATGAATGTACAAACAACTATTACGCTCTATATTTGTAACATCTACTAATTATAAAATCTAAAAAAATGAAAACACCTAAAACAATTTCTTTATTAATATTTAGTTTAACCTTTTTACTATTCACATTAAATTCTTACGGACAAGACGGAAGAGTTACGCCAATAGCAGATAATGTCTATGCCTTTTCTTTTGGTTTTGATGCTGCGAGTGAGTACAACTCGTTATTTATTGTTACAGATGATGGTGTTATCGCTATTGAATCTGTAAATACAGCACACTCAACTGCATTTCTAAAAGCAATTAAAGAGACTACAAATCAACCTATAAAATATTTGTTATTAAGTCATAACCATTGGGATCATACAGGTGGAGGAAAAATATTTAAAGAAGCAGGAGCAATCATAGTTGCTCACCAAGAGGCTACAGAATGGATGAAAGATAACCCACATTCAGATGTTGTGCTTCCTGATTTCTCTTGGAGTGGAGAAAAAAAAATCATCAAATTAGGAGATAAAACAGTAGAATTGCTTTATCACGGAAGAAATCACGGTTACGGAATGACTACCTTTTTTATGCCAAATGAAAAAGTTGCCTATATTGCTGATGTTATAACTCCTGGTCGTGCATTGTTTACAATGCTACCAGATTTTCATATACAAGGTTGGCTAAATACACTAAGTGAAATAGATAAATTGGATTTCAATAAAGCCATCTATTCACATTCCTACACAAAAACAACACCTTTAGACACTAAAGAATGGGTAAGTTTAACAAGTAATTATATCAAAGATTTACAAAAGGCAATTGGAGCAGAATTTGCTAAAGGCACTCCACTTATGGAAATTAGCACAACTGTAAAACTTCCACAATATGCACATTTATTGATGTACGAAGAGTGGTTGCCAATGAATGTATGGCGTATTCTGTTAGATGGAGGAATGGGACCTTTTTCTTGGGCACCAACAAAGCATTAAAAAACTCAAAAAAAAAGTTATTGCATTATGTACACAAGAAGAAATTACTCTATAAAAGATATGATGAAGTGGACTCGAAGGGATACTTTCGTTTTCATCATCATAGCACTTGTACCTGTACTATTATATAGCGTTTTGGGTCAAAAATGGTTGCACCTTCCTTGGTTGCCAATTTCTTTAATAGGTACTGCCGTAGCATTTCTGGTTAGTTTTAAAAACAATGCATCCTATGATAGATTATGGGAAGCCAGAAAAATTTGGGGTGGAATCGTTAATACCTCTCGTTCTTTCGCTATGCTTACCAATACCTACATTAGCAATAAAAATGCACCTAATATTTCAGACAAAGAACTGCAAACCATAAAAAAAACTATTATAAATAGACATATTGCTTGGATGACAGTTCATAGATACACATTAAGACAGACAAAACCTTGGGAAATGTTTTTGAAGAAAGTTAGTGACAAGGAATTTTCTAAACTGTATGATGTGCAGGAATGGAAACATCCAATGGACAAAATTATAAAGCCGTATCTATCAGAAAAAGAATACGCTATCATTCAAGGTAAACAAAGTCAAGCATCTCAACTACTTTCTTTACAGTCTATTCATCTAAAAGAACTAAAAGAACAAGGACTGATATGGGAGTTTTCGTATTTGGAAATAAAACAATTGCTGGTAGAACTATTCACGCTTCAAGGAAAAAATGAGCGAATTAAAAATTTTCCATATCCCAGACAATATGCTACCATTAACCTCTTTTTTGTATGGATATTTGTATTGCTATTACCATTTGGTATAATGAACGAATTTAATACTATTGGTTTGGAATTATTAAAAGATATAAATGAAGAAAGTACCGGTTTTTTAAATCAATCTTATGCCTTTATTGCAACCCATTTTGTTTGGCTATCAGTACCTTTTAGTGTACTTATTTCTTGGGTTTTTCATACGATGGAACGTATGGGAGAAGTTAGTGAAAATCCGTTTGAAGGAACAGCAAATGATGTTCCAATCACCACAATGTCAAGAGGAATTGAAATAGATATACTCGAAATAATTGGAGAAAGCGATGTGCCAGAACCAATTCCTTCTTTATACGATGTGCAAATGTAAAATATAAAAAATGAAAAAAACAATCCAATTTTTAATTGTAGGAGTAATAATATTTGGGATTTATTCTTGTAACAAACAAGAGGAAATTAATGAGCCTGCAGGGTTAGCCGAATATAGAATTAACAATCAAACCAGTAAGATTCTAATTTTTAAATCGAACCCCGAAATAATAATGCCAGTTGGTGAAACTAAAAAAATAGGCAGTGATGGTGGAATCGGCATTATAGCACCATTACCTTCTGTAGGTTTAGGTTTACTAAAACTATATAGAGATGATAATGGGAATGAGATACTTGCACTCGAAAGAGACCCTATTATTGATAATGAATGGACTGTTGAAAAACAAGATGATCAAGAGTACGGCTTGGTTTATTATACGATTACAATTAGCGATAGTATGATAAATTGAACTCTATATTAATTTAATTATTCTTTATAAATTAGTACTAAAAAAACAAAAATGAAAACAACAAAAATTATTTATTGGGTAGCAACAGGCTTATTGTCCGCTATGATGTTAATGTCCGCAGGTATGTATCTTTTCAATAACGCAGAAATGAGTGAGACTTTTACAAAATTAGGGTTTCCAACATATATTATTTATCCATTAGCGATATTAAAAATATTGGGTATAATAGTTATTCTTACTAACAAAAGTAGAACCATAAAAGAATGGGCTTATGTTGCATTTTTCTTCAATTTCATTCTTGCTCTTTCAGCACATTTGAATGCTAATGATGGAGAGTTTGCCCCTGCAATTTTAGCAATTATATTTTTGATTGTGTCTTATATTTATAACAAAAAGTTAATAACAAATGAATAAATAATAGTATAAAATAGACCTACTAGGTTTTCAAAACCTAGTAGGTCTACTGAAAATCAAATAATTAAATGATGCTGACATTTTTTGTCACATACTTAGGTTTTTTATCTATAAATTAGTACTAAAAAAACAATAATATGCAAAAAAAAGTATTATTTACGTATGGAGGTAATCCCGAAAAAATGGGCTTTATGTCCATTATAAGAAGTCTTCCAAATAGGTTTGTAGATACCGTTGGGCATTTTGTTTTTCTTGACCAAATGCCTTACCAAACTAACGATACCAAATGGTTGCAAAAAGAGATAGACTCCATTGGACAAGGAAGTTTTGCTCACCCTCATAGAGGAATTGCAACACTATCCTATATCATAAAAGGTACTGTAGAACACTATGATAGTGCAGG
>JAKITG010000050.1 GCA_021648195.1 Flavobacteriaceae bacterium
TTATTGATTAAATTTTGCATAGGATATAGTTAAAAGATATTATTTATTTTAGATTTACAATTTACAATTTTTTTAATTATTAATTTAAAAGACTTTAAATAATATTTAAAGAAGAAAATAAATTAATTAGCTTTGTAGCGTATGAAAGATATTCAAAAATCTACTAAAATTATAAATTCATTTGAAATCCCTAAGTCCATTCTTGTTTCAGGAAAGGTATTGCAATTTTTTTCGAATAATCTAGCGACACAGTTTGCTGCAAAAATATTTTCAACCCCTTTAAAATTTAAAGTCCCCGAAAGAGAATTAATGATGCGGGAAAGTGCAAAAAGAAAATTGATAAAAATTGATGCTATAAAAAAAGATGTAATGGTCTATACTTATGGTTATTCGAAGAAAAAAGTTTTACTAGTTCACGGATGGGCTGGTAGAGGTACGCAATTGTATCAAATTGCTGATAAAATTTTGGAAAATAAAATGATGGTAGTTTCATTTGATGGTCCCGCTCACGGATTGTCATCGGGTAAAAAAGTTACAATTATTGACTTTATTAAAACAATCCAACAAATAGATAAAGAATACGGTCCATTTGAAGCCGCCGTAGGTCATTCATTTGGAGGTATGGCATTACTCAATTCTATTTCAAAAGGCTTAAAAATTAATAAGTTGGTAACGATTGGAGCAGATAATTCTATATCGGAAATAACAAAAAATTTTATCAAGAAAATTGAACTAAAGCCTAAAATTGCAATTAAATTAGAAGTATTATTTAATAAGAAACTAGGTGTTAAAATGGAAGAACTTTCTTCTCAAAAAAATGCTAAAAATGTAACTATTCCAACTTTAGTAGTTCATGATAGTGAAGATAGATTTGTTCCTGTAAGTAGCGCTATAGCAATTCGTCAAAATTTAAAGAATGGAGAACTTTTAATTACCAATGGATTAGGTCATCATAAAATATTTAAAGACAAACAGATAATTCAACGTATTGTAAATTTTATAAAATGAAATATTTATATCTTATTTTAATTTCAGTTTTATCTTTTACAGTATCAGTTAATGCTCAAAAACAAAAAAATAAAATGAATAAAAAAGTAACCAAAACCGAAGAGGAGTGGAAGTCTATTTTAACAGATCAAGAATATTTTGTATTACGTCAAAAAGGAACAGATAGAGCTGGAGGTGAGGGTTATACTAAACATTTTGAAAAAGGAACTTATGTATGTAGAGCTTGTAATGCACAGTTGTTTGAATCGGGTAGTAAATATGAATCTCATTGCGGATGGCCTTCTTTTGATGATGCTATTAAAGGTACTATAGATTTTGTCAAAGATAGTACTCACGGTATGATTAGAACCGAAATTACTTGTACCCAATGCGATGGACATTTAGGGCATCTTTTTGATGACGGACCAAAAGAAACTACAGGTAAACGCTATTGTGTAAATACGAGTTCAATTAAGTTTGTAAAAGCGGACTAATTTTATTGATGTTTTTACCTATATTTTATCACTATGAAACTTTATAAATACTATTTGAATTTATTATGTTGGTAAAATAACATTATCTCTACTGTAAATGATTCTACTGCAAATATAGTGGCAAAGTATATTTTAATTATGTACAATGTCATTTAGACAGAGCGACCTAAGGAGCGAAATAACATTCGTTTTTAATTCCACTAAATTTGCAGTAGAATCAATAAATTACTTAGTATCTATTAAAAAATAACTCATACATTTCGGCTTGTTCTTTAGCCGTTTTTATTTGTTAATCCCGAGAATTCGGGATCAACCGTCCGCCTTAGGCGGATGCTTGAAAATTTTAAATTGAAAAAAAAGCAAAATAACCCTGCCTGCCGGCAGGCAGGTGCCCCGATTCTGCACGACTTATTTTTTAACAGATACTAACTGCGTTAAAATTTTCAGAATAGCTATAGCTATTCTGAAAAATGTTGCCTTGTTTATTTACAAAAATTATCGCAACTTTTTGTACATAATACACTTGACACGACACTAGTTTTTTTATTCATTAAACTTTGCATAAATTTTATCTAATAAATCTTGTGGAGCTTTTGTAGGTTTATTTTTTTTCATATCAATAAAAACCAAAGAAGTAAAACCAGTAGTTAAAAGTTCATTATTCTCATTATACACTTCTAACTCAAATTCAATTTTAACGAGAGGTTTTTTCTTTAAAACGGTTATAATGGTAAGTAAATCATCATATTTCGCAGGTTTTATAAAATTAATATTTAAAGTTAAAACTGGGAGCATAATATTTGATTCTTCTAAACTTTTATAGCTAACTCCCAGACTGCGAAGCCATTCCACTCTCCCTACTTCAAAGAATTGTGCATAATTACCATAGTAAACATAGCCCATTTGGTCTGTTTCTCCATACCTAACACGTAATTTTGTTTCATATTTAATCATTTTTTTGTATTTTGCAGGGTTGCTAGTTTACATAAAAAATAATTAATAATCAATAGCAATTTTATTTTTTTATGAAAAAGTTTATTCACACTTTTGTACTGGAAATAAGAAAGTCAATTTTTGGCTTTATTTTAAAGAAAATAGCTATTACAGTAAATTTAATTAACTAACTCAAAAAACTTTTCAAGTATAATGACTAAAAATGCCTCCTCCGTTTGGAATAATTGTCTGCTTTTTATAAAAGATAATATAAAACCTCAAGCGTATAAAACTTGGTTTGAACCTATTGAGCCAGTAAAAATATCAGGAGATGTTTTAACAATACAAGTACCTAGCAAGTTCTTTTTTGAATGGTTAGAAGAGCATTATATAAAATTATTAAGAGTTGCTTTGGTTAGAGAATTAGGAGAAAGTGCCAAATTGGTTTATGATGTAAGAATGGAAAATACTTATAGTAGTAAAAAACCACATACTGTAAAATTTCCAAGCTCTAATAAAAAACCATTTAGCTCACAAGGAGGAACAATCCCTTTAGAAATTGATAAACGTGTGTTGAAAAACCCTTTTGTCATTCCAGGGTTACAAAAGGTGAAAATAGAATCACAATTAAACCCTAATTATAATTTTGAAAATTTTATTGAAGGAGATTCAAATCGATTAGCCCGTTCGGCAAGTATGGCAGTTGCAAATAAGCCTGGAGGAACTTCCTTTAATCCACTTTTGATTTATGGTGGAGTAGGTTTAGGAAAAACTCATTTGGCTCAAGCTATTGGGGTTAGAGTCAAAGAAGCATACCCAGAAAAGACTGTACTGTATATTTCTGCAGAGAAATTTACACAACAATATATTGATTCAGTAAAAGGAAATACTCGAAATGATTTTATTCATTTTTATCAAATGATTGATGTTTTGATTGTTGATGATGTACAATTCTTGTCAGGAAAATCAGGAACTCAAGATGTGTTCTTCCATATTTTTAATCATTTGCATCAAAATGGAAAACAGGTTATTTTAACTTCTGATAAAGCACCAGTTGATATGCAAGATATTGAGCAACGTTTGCTTTCAAGATTTAAATGGGGCCTATCTGCTGAATTGATGCCACCAGATTACGAAACTAGAATTTTAATTTTACAAACCAAAATGTTTAGAGATGGTGTTGATATTCCTAGTGAAATAGTTGAGTATGTTGCCAAGAATATTAAAACAAATGTACGTGAATTAGAAGGAGTTTTAATTTCTCTTATTGCACAATCTTCATTTAATCATAAAGAATATACACTAGCACTTACCAAACAAATAGTTGACAAATTTGTTAAAAACACCAAAAAAGAAGTTTCGATTGATTATATACAAAAAGTAGTTTCAAAATACTTTGAGATGGATGTTACTACTTTGCAATCAAAAACTAGAAAACGCCATATTGTTCAAGCACGTCAATTGGCTATGTTTTTTGCAAAGCGTATGACCAAAGCTTCTTTAGCTAGCATTGGCTCTCAAATTGGGCGTAGAGATCATGCCACAGTATTACACGCTTGTAAAACAGTTAATAATCTTACCGAAACTGATAAGCAATTCCGTAAATATGTTGATGAGTTAACCAAAAAGCTTACTTTTTAAATGAAAAAAGTTTTAATGGTTTGTCTCGGAAATATTTGTAGATCACCATTAGCTGAAGGAATATTAAAATCAAAAATTGACCTTAATAATGTTTTTGTTGACTCTGCAGGAACTGGTGATTGGCATATTGGAAACTTGCCAGATAAACGATCGATTGAAGTAGCAAGAAAACATCATATTGATATTACCAATCAGCGCTGTAGAAAATTTGAAGCTTCCGATTTCGATAATTTTGATTTGATTTATGTAATGGATAGTTCCAATTATCATAATGTTGTTTCTATGGCTAGAAATATAGAGGAGCAACAAAAAGTTAAGTTAATTTTAAATGAAATCTCTTCAAATAAAAACATAGAAGTTCCAGACCCTTATTATGGAGGAGATAATGGTTTTGAAAATGTATATCAAATGCTTGATAAAGCTTGTGAAATAATTGCTAATAAATTATAGAAAGATGAACCCAAGTTTTGGTAATTTGTATTTAATTCCAACAACATTAGGCGACAATGAACCTCTTGAGGTTTTACCTATTTTGGTTAAAAAAATAGTTGAAAAGATCGATTATTTTATCGTTGAAAATGAAAAATCTGCCAGACGGTTTATCAAAAAAATTACACCTCAAAAATTACAACCTTCATTAAAAATATTTATTCTTGATAAATTCACTTCCGATTTAGAGTCGAAAGCATACTTAGACTCTTGTTTAAAGGGACATGATGTTGGTTTATTATCTGAAGCGGGCGTTCCAGCAATAGCAGATCCAGGTGCTAGTATTGTGATGCTTGCTCATCAAAAAAATGTAAAAGTAATACCTTTGGTTGGGCCTTCTTCAATAACTATGGCAATGATGAGTTCGGGTTTAAATGGACAAAATTTCGCATTCAATGGTTATTTACCTATAGATAAATCTGAAAGAAAAAAGACAATTAAAGAGCTAGAAAAAATATCAAAACTTAAAAATCAATCTCAAATCTTTATTGAAACTCCCTATAGGAATAATAAATTATTTTCCGATTTAAATAATACTTTAACACCTTCAACTTATTTATGTATCGCCGTAGATATTAGTTTATCTACTGAGTTTATTAAAACACTAAGTATTAATGATTGGAAAAGACAAAAGGTCGATTTACACAAACGACCTTGTATTTTTATTATCCATAAATTTTAATCGAAAGTAATTCTTCAATATATTGTGTAGAGGTTTCCCTTAAAAATTTTCTGCAAACTTATATAGTTGCATTTTTTATGGGTTTGATGAAAGAAGTATCATAGCCAGAAAATTTATTCATATAGCTCTGAAGGTTAGTTCCGTAGCCATCAGTAAAGTTGTTAATGCCATTACTTCGTAAATAAATTTTTACATTACCAGCACCAGCTAGATGAGCTGCAGCCAAAATGCCCGACTCAGTAATTAGTATTCCATTGATAGTTTTACCTACACTTCGTTTAATATCTCGTTTTAAAATCCATTTATTAAGTGAGCACAAAGCTATAAATGCTTCTTCTTGTTGTTTAGGATTATTTAAAAAACTTCTAGTATTATAAATTTTTAATCTGCGTAGTGTTGATTTACCAAACTGGTATTTACCCATATAGCCTAAAGTATTTACTTTAAGGTATTTGCCTTGCGACTCTCTAAAAGCAACAGCTTCTTTAAATCCAACAAAAGAATTACTAATTGTTGGTGTGTAAACTATTTCAAATTTTTGAATGCCTTTGGTAACAGTTACTATAGCATCAACTTTAGGTAAGTTGTATTTAACTGTTTTACTTTCTTTTATACTTATCGAACCGATTAAAGTAAAAGCGATAAAAAAAATGATTCCTAAAGGGATTAAAATTATTTTTCTTTTCATAACAGATTGTATTTATTAGTTAGGGGTCTAAGATTATACAATTAAATTTAGCGGCAAATATACTGGATTAATATCTACCTAAAAAAGTTAAATTATGTTAAACTTTTTAAGTGTTAACATTTAGAAATATAGCAAGTGAAATTTGAATTTGTTTTCACTGTATTCTAAAGTTGGAGCAGGTATTTTAAGAGAATTAACGATATTGAAAACTGTTGATAAAAATGCTGATTTTGTTTTTATTTTGGTTAAATCAATGTCAATACTACTATAAAATTGACGATATTTATTATTTTCTGTGCCATCAAAACCTTCAATACCATAGCCAAATGCTAAATTTAACCATTTTGGGAAATTACTATCTTTAAAAAATGACCAAACATTTACAGAAAGCCAGTAAGTTTGTCCGTTATAATCCTTTAAAACTTGTTGAGAAATGTTATCGCCAAGTTTACCTTTCCATTTATCAGGATAACCTGTAGTATGAAATGAGTATTTCATAATAATTCGTTGTTCATTCCATAATAATTCTTGCCCTATTAAGAGACTTGTTCCTGCAGCATTAGCAGCAAAATCCCCCATTGAAAATCCCCATTCTTTCGAAAATCCATCAAAAACTTCAATTACAGCTAAAAAGGCAAAACCTAGTGTTGCACCATAAATACGTTGGTTTTTTTTACTATCTCCAGCCCAATTTAGTGCATCCATTCCCATTTTTCCAATATAATAGGAACTAAAAGTATGCCCCACTTTATCCATTTGCAGCCATTGGTCATTATCATTGTAAAAACGAAATTTAGATTTAGGATAATCAGCATACCATAACTGATTTAAACCTATAAAAGTTAATCCAGCTCCAATAGATTCGGTTAGAATAATAGCTTTTCTTTTATTTTTATTGAGTGTATCCGATTTTTGAAAAAACGAAATTTTAGTTTGAGCGCATAGTAAAGATGATAATCCAAAAAAAAGAAAGAGAATAAAATGTTTTTTGAACGCTTTCAAAATCATACGGATTATCTATTTATACCTTGTTTGCTTATTTGTTTTTGATATTTACGTGCATTGTTATTGTGTTCTCTTAAATTTTTAGCAAATTCATGCTGACCAATTTTTTCAATGCTAGCACACATATAATAATATGCATGTTTTTTGGGCTGTAATACAGCTTCAATAGAAGAAATGTCAGGCATACCAATTGGACCAGGTGGAATACCTATATTTTGATATGTATTGTAAGGAGATTCAATTTTTAAATCCTTAGTTAAGACTCTTTTGAAAACAACATCTTGTCCATGTTTTTGTTTTAGAGCAAAAATAATAGTTGGATCAGCCTGCAAAGGCCAATTATCATGATAGCGATTGAGGTAAAGTCCTGCAACGATTGGTCTTTCACCTACGTATGCCGTTTCTTTTTGTACAATTGATGCAAGCGACATTACTTGAAGTGGTGTTAAATTTTGTTCTTTTGCTTTTTCAACTCTTCCTTTATTCCAGTATGCATTATATTCTTTAAGCATCCTGTCTCTAAATTTTTCGGCAGATGTATTCCAGTATAATTCATATGAATTGGGAATATACATTGCAATGGCAGTATTATTATTGAAATCATTCTTTTTAAGAAATTTAGAATCCTGTAAGGCATTTAAAATGGAAATAGAATCTGCTTCAATTTGAATGGATACTCTGCCAGCAAGTTTTTCAAAAGTATCTTGATTGTTAAAAGTTAGATTAATGGTTTCTGCTTTCCCTCCACGTAGGTGGTTTACTAAGCCTACATTACTCATTCCTTTTGTAATCTTGAATTTTCCTCCCCGAATTTTATTATGATAATTTTTCTTTTTGGCAACCCAAGTAAAACTTTCTTGATTTTTAAGATATGGATTTACTAATTCTTGAACTTCATTCAGATTAGCATCAGTTGAAATATAAATATATGCAGTTTCTATAACATTTTCAGGATATATTTTATCGTAAAAACGATAAAGAAAGAAAGCTCCAATTAAGAGAATAATAACTGATATAATTGTGATTTTTTTCTTCATTTTTTTATTTAGAATTAATAATTTGGTAAAGATGTACATCTTTAAAATAGCCATTACTTAAAATCCAATCTTTTTGAGTGCCTATTTTTTTAAAATTTAATTTTTTAAAAAGTAAAATACTATGGGTATTGTCAAATGGGATATTGGCATAAATTTGATGTAAATTTAGTTGTGTAAAAGCATATTTTATAAGCATTTTTAATGTTGTAGAAGCAAATCCTTTATTTTGATACTCTTGAAGAATTAAAATTCCTATACCTGTTCTTTGATGTTGTGGATTGAAATCAAATAAATCTATAAAACCTATGTTTTGATTGGTTTTTGTATCAGTAATGACCAGTCGTAATTGTTTGGCTTCATAAATATCTTGATGAGCATTGGTTAAATATTTTTTTAAAACATGCTTTGAAAAAGGAGTTTGAGTGCTACTAACTTCCCAAAAAGTATTATCATTTTCTGTAGAAAATAAAAAATCTAAATCTTCAGGCTCTAAAGCCCTTAAAGTTATAATGTCATTCTTTAAATTATACATTTAAGATTGTGTAATTAGTTTAATCGTTTATTTGCTGAATTGTGTAATAAAGTCTAATTTTATTTAACCTTAATACTCCCTTTAAAAACAAAAATTGCAGGTGCTTTTAAAATAATATTATTGTAATTTTTATTATCTGAATCAAAACTAACTTCTAAATTACCACCCAGTGTTTGCAAAATTATGGCATTATTTTTTGATTTTTTTGAATAATGACTAGCAATTGCTACTGCTGTTACTCCAGTGCCACAACTAAAAGTTTCATCTTCAACACCTCGCTCGTAAGTTCTAACTTTAAAAGTATTGCTATTGATTTGCTCTACAAAATTTACATTGGTTCCTTCTTTAAAATACGGATTTCCATATCTAATTTCTTTACCCTTATTTTTAACATTTATTTGATCAATATTTTTAACAAAAGTTACATGATGGGGAGATCCTGTATCTAAAAACAAATGATTGTCGTGGATTTCAATTTGATTGACATTATTCATAATTAAACTAACCAAATTGTTGTCAATAGTAGCATAATATAATTTGCCTATAGCCTTAAAAGTTGTTTTGATATTAAATATTCCTAAAAAATGAGCAAAAGCAACAATACATCTACCACCATTTCCACACATCGTTCCTAAATTCCCATCAGCATTAAAATATACCATCTCAAAATCACTTGTTGTAGAATTTTCTAGAAGTATAAGTCCATCTGCTCCAATACCAAATCGCCTGTCGCACAGTTTATTGATAAGTTCAATATTTTTTTTTGGAAAAACATTTTTTCTATTATCAATGATTATAAAATCATTTCCTGTGCCTTGATATTTATAAAAGGTTATATCCATAAGTTGCAAAGGTAGGTATTATTCTTAGAAAAAACAGGCTGTTAAAGCATGGTTAAAGTATGGTTAAAGTATCGTTAAAGTGGTATTAAATTAAAAGTATTGGCTTAATTTTGATGATTATTGTATATAAAAAAAAGTATATGAAAAAAATATTGAGCTTAATTTTAGTTTCAGCTTTAGGAGGTGCTTTAACTTTGGGCACATATTTACTGTTTTTTGATAATTCAAATCATAATAATGTAGAAACAACTGAGAGTGAGATGCCAACGGCAATTCCTGTAAATTATAATCCTTCAGTTGTTACGCCAGTTGAAACAACCGATTTTGCAAAAATTGCAAAGCAATCTGTAAATGCAGTAGTTCACGTTAAAAATGTTTCTGTGGCACAATCAAATTCAAATTCTTTATTTGAATTCTTCTATGGTCAACAATCACAAAGTGAAAAAACGACAGTTATAGGTTCGGGTTCGGGTGTTATTATTTCTTCGGATGGATACATTATTACAAATAATCATGTCATTAAAGGGGCAAAAAAAATAGAAATAACATTAAATAATAAAACTACTTATAATGCTAAAGTTATAGGAACTGATGAGGGTACAGATATTGCATTATTGAAAATTAATGTTATTGATATGCCTTATTTAACTATTGGAGATTCAGATAATCTACAAGTTGGTGAATGGGTACTAGCAGTTGGGAATCCTTTTAATTTAACTTCAACGGTTACTGCCGGAATTGTAAGTGCAAAAGCTAGAAATCTTCACTTATCAAATAATAACAATAGAATTGAATCTTTTATACAAACTGATGCTGCCGTTAACCCTGGAAATAGTGGAGGAGCTTTAGTAAATGTGCGTGGAGAACTTATAGGAATTAATACTGCAATATCTTCACGAACAGGTTCATATATTGGTTATTCTTTTGCGGTACCATCTAATATTGCAAAAAAAGTAGTAGAAGATATTTTAGAATTTGGAAATGTTCAAAGAGCTTATTTAGGAATAAATTACCAAGAATTAGATAGTGAAAAGGCAAATAAATATGGACTTTCAAGTTCAGAAGGTGTTATTATTACAAGAATAATGGATTATGGAGCAGCAAAAGATGCTGATTTAAAAGCAAACGATATCATTACAAATGTAGATCACATAAAAATTTCAAAATTTTCAGATTTACAAGGTTTTTTAGGTTCTAAACGACCTGGAGACCAGATTGATATTACGGTTTTACGAGACAATACTAAAAAAATAATTCCAGTTAAATTGAAAAACCAATTTGGAAAATTAAAATTTGGGAAAACAGATTTCTCAAATTATTTTATTGGCGAATTAAAACCAATTCCTAAAAAAGATGTCAATAAATTTGATATTGATTATGGCGTTAAAATAATACAGTTAAAAAATGAAATTTTATACAAAACTTATGGTATTGAAAGTGGTGATATTATTTTAGCTATAGAAGATAAAAAAGTTTCTACTGTAGATGAAGTTGAGCAGTTATTGAAAAAACATCAAAATAAAAAATATATTGTTTTACGAATGTTAACACAAGAAGGTAAGATAGGATATGTAAGATTAAAGGAAAGCTAAACTTATATTTCTCTTATAATGAGTATTAAAAGTCGTTCAATTTGGATGGCTTCTTTTTGTTTATAAAATTGCATTATTGGAGTGGGGGTAAAGTATTGAAAATTATGGCTAAAAAAATAGATATTCCCCTCTTGAGAGGGAAGCAGTTTTGTTTATTAGAAAACGATTAAAAAGTTAACATAATTACCTAATAAAAGCAACAAATTTTAACTAATTTTTCTATAATAAGTAGTCAGCTTTAAAGCAACGGTATCTTCAAACTTGCTGATATTTTTAACTTTTATAATATCATTTTCTTCCGAAATATTTAATTCTAGCTGTAGTTTAAAATTAATTTTAGGATTGATTAATGCCATAAACTTCACATTAGAACATTTTTCCATAAATAGTTTTTTGTCTATATGTGACTCTGTAATTTCTTTAATAATTTGCATCATGCAAACTCCAGGCATCACAGGATTATCAGGAAAATGACCTTTAAAAATATCATGATTTTTATTTACAACTATGGTTGTAGAAACAACACTTTTGTCATTAGATACTTCTTGTGTTTCTATTGTGTAAAAATTTTCTAATATCATTTTTTAAATCAAATTTATAATTTATACCAACCTAAGTTTGCAAAGTACTAAATTCACAAAATAATAACAAGAAAGAAAAGCATTAAAAAAAGAAGATTAAGGCTATACTAAAATATTTTGCCTCAATCTTGTAAAAATTAATTCAATTCAATTATACGACATTATAAAATTAAATTGGTATTAAACCTATTTGGATTACGGTATTTGATTGTCTATACTCTTTGGTTGCTCAAATTAATCTTAGGCAAATCTACAAAACCTCTTTTATGGCGTACTTCAAGTTCAGAATTATTATTAAAAATATTTTTTTTTATTTTACAATTTTTTTAGATTTTTTTTTTAAATCAAACGTATATGCCATTCCAAATTGGAATAATGAGTTTCTACTTCCTTCTCTACGATTAATTATATTTTCAAAAATTTCATCGGAAAAAACAGCTAAAAAACCATATTTATACCGTGCTTCTAAAGTTAATCCAGAATCAAATTGATATCCTAATCCAGTAAAAAGGGCAAAATCTATTGCAGTAATGTTATCATTATTGCTATCTTCACCATAAGCGCTTTTATTTTCTATCATATTATCACGTAAGTTAAAATCAACATTAGCACCGATAAGTATATGAAACCTTTTGTCCTTTTTTATAAAAAATTTATTGGTTGCAGCTAATGATAGATAGTGAATATTCTCATCTTTATTTTCAGATGATTTTGCTTTCCCTCCTTGATTTGAATATGTAATTTCGGGTTGAAAGGCATAGGAGTCAGAATATTGAATGTTTAATATAGCACCAATATAGAGACCTTTTTTGTAGTTAAACTCATAACGGTTTATTTGATTTGAAGAACCAATTGATATTGTTGAATAATTTACCCCAGCTCTAATACCCCAATTTGCTTCTTTTTGAGCTTGAGATGTAAAACTAAAGGTAAGTGTTAAAATTAATATTAATTTTTTCATATCATGAATTTTTTAAAGATTAAAGTTAATCATTTTTTAAATAAAATATATTAATTACTGATGTAATTTAACTCAATGTTTATTTTCAACTTCTCATCAGCCCAAGGCAGACAGGCTTTTTAACTTTTAGCTTTTAGCTTTCATTTCCCTTTACTGATACGCCTCAAAACTATAAGCATTAAAATGCGATAATACAATAAATTTTGCAGGATTTCCATTTGCTGCTTCAAACAAATAGAATGCATTGGTT
>JAKITG010000051.1 GCA_021648195.1 Flavobacteriaceae bacterium
TTATACCAATTTAACATCATAATGTCGCATTGAGATTGTTTAATTCCTGCCTCGCCGGCAGGCGGGTTCACAATATTTTCGTTAAAATAATTGACTATAACTAAGGCTATACTAAAATATTTTGCCTTAATCTTCTTTTTTTAATGCTTTTCTTTCTTGTTATTATTTTGTGAATTTAGTACTTTGCAAACTTAGGTTGGTATTAGAAGGAAATAAGGTGAAAAATCAAAAACTTCCCAAAATAGTAACAGAAAAATTCCTTCCAGGGGCACTAATTGCAGAAGCAAACATTTTATAATGTTGATCAAAAATATTATCAACAGCACCTAAAAGATCAATGTTTCTAGTAACTTTATAGCGTAAATAAAAATTTACAGTTTCCCATGAAGGAGTTCCATAATACTCTTGTCTTTCTAATATAAAAGGGGTTTCCTCAATATTATCAATTCCTTCAGAAATATTATAATCTTCTAATTTTTTTCTCCCACTAAAAACTATATTTATACCTGTTTCAAATCTGTTTTTGGCATAATTTAATTCAAATCTGCCAAATAATGGCGGAATTGAAGACAAAGGTTCATCGGTATCATAAGCTTTCCCTTTTGTGTAAGTTATCGATGCTTTGGTGTTTATTGTATTGGTAATATTGCCTTTAAAACTAACGGTTGTTCCTACAATATAAGCTCTTTTTTTATTCACATTGGCAACAATACCATATTCTTTGCCATCATAAATTATAGTTGAACTTCTATTCAAAATAAATGGTGTTCTAGCTATATAGTTATTCAATAAAGTATAATAAGATGTTATCCCTATATAGTAATTTTTATTTTTAAAATATTTTAAAAGTCCCAATTCGGCATTGTACGCAAACTCTGGTTTTAAGTTAATATTTGGAACGATTACAAAATCATTTTTTTCTCTTACTTTTCCAATATCATCAATGTTTGGCGATCGAAATCCTGAAGATAAAACGCCGTTAAATTGCCAATTTAAATTGGGCTTAAAAACATAACCTGCTGTTAAAGTAATTGCCGTATTGCTTAAAGAAATATCATCATCTGGTAAGGTAATAAAACTCTTATCAATCCATTTGGCTTTTAATTGAGTATTAGTTAATCGAATTCCGGTATTTAGGGTTGTTTTGACATTAACATCTTGTCGATAACCCATATAAACTGCTGAACTCAAATAACTACTCCGACCATCAGGATAACGTGTTTGAACTGCATAAGTATCTGAAATTCCTACAATATCATTTCCTCTAATATCTAAAACTTCTCCTTTTGATTTTGAAGTAACATCATTAAAAGCAAATTCAAAACCATATCCTAAATTTCTATTTACTTTTTCGTTTAAATTTGCTGTAAAATCACCATTAATACTGTAAACATTAACTCTTTCAAAACGAGAAGAGCGGTTTAAACTATTAAATTTTCTATTAACTCTTGATTCTTTTATATTTTGAAATGCCATTGTTAATATACCTGTATTCATCAATTTTTTATCTAAATCTAAATTTAATTGGGTAGAAAATAGGAATCTGTTTTGTGGACCGTAATACCATTCAGAAAATTTTAATTCATTATCCTCTTTCTCCATCAATCTGTCAAACCTATTGATATCTGATGTTGTACTGTATTGTATATTAAACATTAAATCATTTTTCTTTTTTAAAGGAATAAATACCTTTTGTAACACATCTATTTGGCTAAAACCAACATTTCTTTGTATCTCAGGATTTGAATTTATAACTGGATTTGTATTATAAAAATTATTTGTATTATTTGAATACTCATATTGTTTTCCCCAATTTTTAAATCCGTGTTTTCTATATTTTCCCATTTTTAAATCTCCAAAATTACTATGAGAAATACTGGTATAAGTAGCAAATTTTTTCATTTGTAGTTCTACGCCTCCTTGTATTGTAAATTCATTGTTTACAGTACCATATCTAGATAAAAATTCAGTATTTACTTTTCCTTTTTCACTAATCTTGGGTTTACGTGTATAATAATGTATAACGCCTCCCAATGCATCCGAACCATAAATTACTGATGATGGTCCAAAAATAACTTCTGCTCGGTCTAACATCGTTGGTGAAATAGTAATTGAATTTTGTAGGTGACCTTTTCTATAAATAGCATTATTCATTCGTACTCCGTCAACAACCAATAAAATTCTGTTGGCTTCCATCCCTCTAAGTATAGGACTTCCTCCTCCAAACTGTGTTTTTTGTACATTTATTCCAGGAATATTTGCTAACATGTCAGCAGTAGTTTGTGGTGTAGAATTTTGAATATCTTTATTGGAATATATAGCTATTTGTTCAGGAATTCGATTTGTTTTTTCTTTTTCTTTTGATGCCGATAAAAACACTTCATTCAATAATTCTGATTTGAATTGCAAATAAATAAAGGTATTCTCTCTTTGAATTTGATTTTTCATTAATTCAAGTTCAACATAATTAACATGTGTAAATGTTAATACTTCCATTTCATAAAAAATACTTAGATCTACTTTCCCATCTTTATCAGAGATAACCTTTTTACTACGATCTTCATTTTGAACTTGAACATTTGAAATAGCAAATTCAGAATCTTTATCTAAAAGAATACCCTTTTGAGCATAAGAATGATACCCAGCAAATAAAATTAGAATTAAACCAATATACTTCATCTTATTCAAAAACCTCTTTTAGTACATTTAATGATTTTGGTTTTCTAAACCCTGATAAATGTAATTCATAATATTCAAGCAAAATATCAAGTAGTTTTGCTCTACTTTTTGAATTCAATTGTAATTTTCCTATTACATCAAAATTTATGCCGATTAGCGATTTAAATAATATTAATTTCTCACCGCTAATAAAACTGTTTAAAGGTTTTGCATCGGTAAAATAACCTTCAGATAAATCAAAATAAAGAGAGTTTTTTTCTTTCATTTCTGGGTAAAATCCTAAATATTTAGATAAGTTCAATAAAAAAAGAATGTGGAAATTTGAGGTTTTATCATGTGTATCAAGCCAAATCAGTGCAGTTTCAATATATTGGAATAATCTTGGGTTCTTTTCTTCTTCATAAAGAGAAGAGGTTAATATTTCTGCTAAAAAAAAAGCGCTGGCTTGTTTAAAAACGTTGGTTGATATTGTTTGATATAAGTAGGATATTCCTGCTTCTTTTATACTGTTTAAAGTCCCTCTATTATTATGGTTTGCTAAAATCCTTAACTGTGTTAACGGCTGGAAATAGGCAATATTTATTTTTTTGCTTTTCGATTTTAAAATTCGCTTTAAAAGGTATGTTTTTGCACCTTCTTCGGTAAAACACTTGACAATTAAATCGGATTCACCATATTTTAAAGATGTTAATACAATTGCTTTGGTTTTTACAAGCATTTTAGTTGATAATGGCTATTTTAGTTGATGCTGTTTCTGATTTGTCTGGACTGGTTAATAATACAATATAAATTCCAGAAGCTACACGGCGTCCAGCTAAATTTGTTTTGTCCCAAATTACCTTTCCTCCTTTTATTTCTTGTCCTATTTTAATATTAGTTTCATGAACCAATTTTCCAGCAGCATCTAAAATTTTAACATTTGTTCCTCTTGGTAAATGAGTACCATGCCTACCATCAATCGTAACAAATTCATGCTCACTTTTTGCAGGGTTTGGATAGGCATAAACTTCGCCCAATGTTTTACCAAATGGAGCAACATCACTATTAAAAGCAACAATTCCTTTATCTGTTGCAAAATAAACCCTTCCGTTACTGTTATCTACTTTTACTTTTAAAATACGATTTGAAGGTAAGGGAGAATTGTCTTTATTAAAATTATATAGTGTTTCTTCTCCTGATGGATTTGTACCCAATACTCCACCAGTATCAGTTCCAAACCACTTATTTTCTGCACCATCTATTGCAATTGAATTAATAGGCTGATCGCCTAATAACTTTTTAAAAACTCCATCATCTGCAATAATTTTTGGTTTAGCATCATAAATATCTGCTTCAAATAAACTTCCTGGGTTTGTATAAATAACTAATCCTTTTTGAGTTCCAATCCAAATTTGATTATTTCTATCAACAGCTAGTGTGCGCACACTCAAATCGGGTAATGACCCTTTTGTAGCTTTGGTTATTAAGGCTCTTTTTCTATTTCCAGATTCATTAAATACTAAAGCTCCATTTCTACGAGATCCTATCCAAATATTTCTAGATTTATCAACAACTAGCTCTGTCAACCCTAAAGCGCGATTGGTCATTATTGAACTTAAATCAAAGCTACTCCAAGTTCCATCAGTATTTAATTTCTTAAGGCGATTAGAAACCCATGCATTTGCAACCCAAAGATTACCTTGGTTGTCAAATGCCGATCCGTTTATTCTAGTACTTGTACCTGAAGAACCCTCTGGGTAAAGGTCTTCCAATCCGCTATTGGTATCATTTAATAAAATTACATTCTCATCATTTTCTACAACCAAAATTCCTCTATTCCATGAGCTAAGGTATGCTTTGTTCTCGTGATTTGGGTCTAGTGTTATATGTACCAAATCTATCGCAGGAAAGTTTAGATCATAAGAAGTGTTTATCCATTGTTCATTTTCTTCTAGTAATTCGTTAAAATGACTATAGCCTAATCGATTCCCTAATGGTGTAAATGACCCATTATATCCTCCATAAACTACCCAAAGATTACCTTCTTGAACAGTTATGGAAAATACTTGATTTGAAATTGGTCCTTTGGGATGAATTTCTTGATAATTGACACTTAGCAAGTTACTTTGCAAAATACCAAATTTAGATGTGGCTAAAAAAATATTTTTACTGTCTGAAAAGGCAGAATACAGGCTAAAGTCATAATCCCCAGTTTGTGAAGCCATAAATATTTGTGAGAATCCTGAATTTAATACATAAGCTCTATTTTTTGTCGCTATTGTTAAATATTCATCAGATGATTTTAGATTAATAATGGTTTCATAGCTTTTTATTTGTTGTAAACTGCTTTGAGATATAATTTTATATAAATTATTACCTTTTGAAGTAAATATTTCATCATTAAAAACGGTAATTGCACTAAAATCGCCTAAAAAACTACCTTGAGGCTGTAACCAATTGTTAAAATCTATTAAATTAGGATTCTTGATATCTGCAATATAAACTCCTTTTGTCGTAACCGCATAAATATTATTTTGAAAAACTATTGTTTGGTTTACAAAAACGGGGTTTGAATTGATATCAATATAATAGGTATCTCCAAAATTAAGATTTTGGATATCATATTGTACAATACCAAACGGAGTCGATAAATATAAAATATCTTCAAATTCGGAAATGTGATTTATCTGTTTCTGTCCAGTAATATCAAGCCTTTCGATGTCATTTGAAATAGTTATTTTTCCTTTATTGTCAATAATTTCTATCAATCCAGATCGATATCCTATTATAAACCTTTCTGTAGATTCACTATAAAAAACACTTGATGTTTCTTTACCTGAAAGACCATGAATTGACGATATTTTTTCAATCTCGTTTGTGTTAATATCATAAATAAAGCTTGCATTATCAGCTATAGCGTATATTTTATCATCAATTTTAACAAAATCTCTTACATTATTATATGAATAAAAATCCTCCCATTGATCGCTAAAATCAATTTGAGAAAAAGATAAAAAAGAAGAAAAAAAGAAAACTATACCAAATAATGACTTTATATTACTTTTCATTTATTATAATGATTTAAAATGAGGTTCAAAACCTGAGTTCGGTCTAAGAATTGTTTTCAGTTTAGGTTAATTTCCATTCAATTCGAAGTCATCCCGAAGGTTCGGGATTGAATAACTAACTGGTTAATTTAAAAAAATGTGTCAAGAATTGGAGGTAATTAATCAAATCCTAAGGAAATCAAAAGAAGTATCAATCTTTTCGTATAAAATTTTTAAAATATCCAGATATTCTCTAAATTTTATACTTCAAACCTCAACACTTCTTTTGATTCTGAAAATTAACTCTTAGACCGAACTCAGGTTCAAAGATATCTAATTATAATGAATTCAAAAATTAAGACCATTATAATATTGA
Source organism: Flavobacteriaceae bacterium (assembly GCA_021648195.1). Classification (GTDB taxonomy): domain Bacteria; phylum Bacteroidota; class Bacteroidia; order Flavobacteriales; family Flavobacteriaceae; genus Lutimonas. The sequence goes on from JAKITG010000051.1 coordinate 6,082, forward strand.
ACAAAATTAAAATTTAAAGTTTTTTTACTTCGAATTATACCAATTTCTTTGTAAAAATAACTTTTGCAACGGTCTTAAATTATAATTAAATATCTATATAAAACAAAAAATATCGGAGCAAAAGCTCCGATATTTTTTGTTTTATAATAGACTGTAATCAGTATAACTAAGCTATATACTTTCTAAATCTAAATTTGATATAGCAACTAATTCTCCTTCTAAAAATAGCTCAACAGGATAAATTCCTTTTTCAAACTCTCCCTTTTTCTTCTCTATATACAGAACGACATTTACATCATCATTATTATAATCAATTATCGTGTGATCAGTAAACTCTTTTTCTATACTTGTGCCATTTGGTGTAAAAACACCTAAAGCGTTTGTTACAGCTCCTCTAGGGCTTTGTACCACAATATATGCATCTTTATCTCCAGAATTAACATATTTGTTTTGCTTTACTTTAAAACTTACTTTTATAATATCTGCTTGATTAGCATCATTAGTTTGTGAGTACTTCCCTTTTGGGTTAGCCTTCATACCAACAATTTCAACATCTTTTACTCTTAAATTTTTATCTGATTCTTCAATCCTTTTTTTACTTTTATCTTCAGTTGAAACTGTTTTGTTTTCTATTATACTTTCTTCTTTGTTTTTAACACTCTCGATATTACTCGATTTGTTTTCTACTATAATTTCTTCTTTGTTTTCAACACTTTCGATATTACTCGATTTGTTTTTTAATTTTCTTTTTCTTGTATTACTATTATCACTCATTAAGTTTTTATAAACTTGATAGAAATCTTTAACTTTAACTTTATAATTAATAATATTTGACCATCCTGTTTCTTGCATATTCTCAACTGATTTTTTATATGCTACTACTCTCTCTTTTTGCACTACAGCCGAATCTAATAATTTTGAATTTTCTTTTATAACTCTTTTATATTGTTTTTCTAAATATGATAACTTCTCTATAATTTTTCCTTTTTGAGCTTCAATATAATCTTCTGCAACATTAACCTGTCTCTGTTTTACCTTAGCTTTTGGCTTTGTTTCTACAATAGGAACTTCTTTTGCTGTTGTAACATGAGTTTTACTCGCCTCTAATTTTTCAACACCAACATCATTATTGGGTATCACATCGGTTTTTGACTCTACTTCCTTAATAGCAGTTTCTTTATGTTCTGTAATATCAGTTTTACTTATTTCTGTTTTAGTTACACTAGTTGGCAATGATTTATTACTGACATCATTAAGTCTTCTATTATGAGATCTCCTTTTTTTGTTCACACCCGCAATATATTTATAGTTTGCTGGTTTATCCGATTCAACACTTACAAGTTCATTTGACTCCATGCTTTCTGATTCAACACTTATTGGTTCTTCCAGTTCAATATTTACTGGTTTTTCTAGCTCTGTGCTTGCAAGTTTTTCTGATTCATTATTCGGTTTAACACTTGCTTGAGTATGAGTAAAATTAAATTCTGTACGTCTATTCAATCGATGTGCTTCTTCATCACATTTAACACCATCAATACAATTATTTTTTAGTTTCTCTTCACCGTATCCTTTACCCTTAACTCTTGCCTTATCTATACCTTTTGAAATGATATAATCAACTGCTACTTTTGCTCTTCTTTGTGATAGTCTTCTATTATACTCTTTTGAACCTCTTGAATCAGTATATGCCGAAGCTTCAAGAAGTAAATCAGAATCCTCTTTCATCACTTCTACAATCCTATCCATTTCCTCAATAGCCGCATCACTAATTCCTACTTTATCAAACCCAAAGTAAATTGGTTGTAACACTTTAGCAGCTAATCCTTCTTTAATTTCAACTGCTTTCTCTCCTTTAATTTTATTTAAATTTAAATTAGTACGTAATATAGAATGATAGTTCTCTTCTAAAATATCAATACGCTTTTCATCTGTTACATAATTTTCATTAGATGCAATAATCTTATATTCTTTAGCACATGAAACTGTAAACTTATATGAACCATCATTATATGTTGATATTGATGCTAATAAACTTCCGCTCATATCATACAGCTCTACGTTTGCACCTGAAATAATTTCATTAGTCTCTGAATCTTTTACTTTTCCTTCAACAGAAATAAAACATTCACCTGGACGAACATCTCTTTCTAAGGTAAAGAAATATAAATCATTATTATTCTTTCCTTGTAATCTATCAGATGTGAAAAAACCTAAGTTCTCTTCCTTATTAATAATATATGAAAAATCATTATTAACACTATTAATAGGTGAGTCTAAATGAAATGCTTTTGAAGTAGCATTATCAACAACTTCTACAGCAAACACATCTAAATTCCCTTCTCCTCCATGACCATCAGATGAAAAATATAAAATATTGTTTTCTGTAATAAATGGTGTCGTCTCAGTTCCAGAGGTATTTACATTTTTTCCTAAGTTTCTTGGTTTACTGTATTTACCATCTTCTAATATATCAACTACAAATATATCTGTTTTACCTTCAGAAGGTAATCTATCTGAAACAAAATACAATTTAGTGTTATCACCACTTAATACAGGATAACCCGAAGAATACTTCTTTTGATTAAAAGGTAACTTTTCAACATTTGATGCATTACCGTCAGCATCAAGAGTTGCTTTATACAATTCTAACCTTTGATTTTTACGTAATTTTTGTTTTGATAATTTTTTAACATATTTATTTACACTAAAATAAACTGTTCTTTTATCAGAGCTATATGTTATAGATGATTTATTAAGCTTCGTGTTTTTATTTTTACTTAAAAGCTTTATATTTTTAATTTCTCCATCAGAACTAATGTTTCCAATAAATAAATCTTTTCTTGGATTACTCTTTCTTTTTGAACTAATTTTTTCGTCAGAAGAAGTAAAAACTAACTTGTTATTATCTAATATGGCAACACCATTATCAGAATTTTGCTTATTAATTTCTAAAAATTTTATTTGATACTTACCTGTAGATTGAGCATTCGCATAAAATGCACTAGCAAGTAATAAAAATAATAAAATACCCTTTTTCATTGTTATAATTTTTTTATATTATTGATAATAAGTTGACTTCATTGTTTTAATAATGCAACAACTACGGTCTGTTTTATAAATATTGGCACTCAAATACTTATCAACAGCTTGTTAATAACGTAGAATTAATAATAAAATTATATACTTGTTTAAATTTTATTTTGGATAGGACATAAAAAAAGCCCAAAATCAAATTTTGGACTTTTAAATTATCAATATTTTGAAGAATACTATTCGGGCTTTTCTTCACTTTTTTCGTCTGACTTATTCTCGTTTGATTTATATTGATCATTTAAAGCTTCCAAAACATCATCAGTAACATCCAATGTTTTTTCGCCATACATTACGGTTTTAGTCTGTTGAGATGTTCCCAAGATATAAGTGAAGCCTTTCGATTTTGCATAACCTTTTAAAAATGATTCTATTTCTTCATTGAGTTCTTCTATTTTCGTCTGACCTAAAGCTTGTATTTGCTGTTGAACCATTTGCTGAGCTTGCTGAATTTGTTGTTGCTCTTGCATTAGCTCTTGTTCTTTTTCTTGTCGAGCTTTAGCAGATAAAGATTTTATGTTTTTTTGATATTCCTGAACCTTCTGTTGAAAAACAACAGTTAATTGCTCAACTTCAGTAGCTATTTTTTCAGATTCAGTTTTAATTTCTGTCTCTGCTACTTTTGATCCTTTATATTCCTTTAGTACTTCATCAATATCTATATAAGCAATCTTTACTTGTGTACAAGAAGCTAACAAAAAGAAAACTGATAAAACCAATACTACTTTTTTCATTTTATATGAATTTTAAATTAGTTTGCAAAAATATAAAAACAGAATTAATAATCTTCAAAAATATTTTTTAATATTTTTAAAACTCTTTTGAAGCAAAAAACCACTATAGTTATAATTTATACCTTTTTAATCTCCTATAATTAATAATTATCAACTTACGCTTTAAATTACCAACCTTTAAGACTCTTTGTTTATTTAAATACAGAAGAACAGGTGTTGATGGTCTAAAGTTTCTTAAATCGCTTCTAAAGACTATTTAATGGTTTTTAAGATATAAATCAAAGAAGAATACTCTTTTGTGCTTCTAGCTTTAAGGTTAGAGGCAAATCCTCTATAAAAAGCCTTGAGTAAATTTGGTGTTCCTGTTTTGTGTTTTTCTGATAACAGGCTCACATAGTAAGCATCAAATTTCATAGGTATAGTTTTTACAACTTTCATCTCAACATCTATAAAAAGTAATTGTATCGATTTTTGAGAAAAATGAGAAAGATGTCTAGGCACATCATAAGCTGCCCAATGTTCTTTATAATATTGCGCATCATGACTTTTAAAATTAGGAACTGCTACAATTAAAGTTCCGTTAGGTTTAAGTAATTTTCTTAAATTACTAATGTATTCGGTCAAGTTTGGAACGTGCTCTAAAACATGCCACATGGTAATAATATCAAATTGCTTGTTTTTTTCAATATTTTTAATAGAATTTAAAATGGTTGATTCCTGCTTTTTTTTAGTTAATACTTTTGAATTTAAAATGCTTAATTTTGATGTAGCTATAACGCTTGCATTTTTATTTGGTTCTACTCCTATTACTTGCCAATTTTTATTTTTACAAGCGATTAAAAAATCTCCGGTGCCACAACCAATATCTAAAACGTGTAAATTTATTTTTACAGCACTTTCTTTTTTAACTAATTTAATTTTGTTTTTTAGGGCATAATTTTTAGCAAATTGATATACTTTTTCAAAAATAGTTTTATTAGAATCGGTATGTGAAATATATGCATCACTTTCATAATATCTACCTAAAATTTCTTTTTTTGGCTGGGGTTTGGTAAGTAGCATTTCCTTTTCTTTATCTAAATGCAGTTCAAATGTTTCACGTGAAACAGTATGATCTGTGCAGGTTAAAAAAAGAGTTGATTCTGTATTCATATATAATTTAATTTTTTAGGTTAATTTCCCAGCTCTTGAGTCTAAATAAATAAAAATTCTTATTCAATATTCTACACTTTTTGGTTGAGATAGTTTATTTAAAACAACTTGTTATATTTAGAAAAACCAAAGATAGTTATTTTTACATAATAGATTAATTAGGTAACTTTATAAAATCATTCTCCAGGTATTTTGTTATATTTACCAAAAAAATATAAAAAAAATATGAGCGATATTAATTTACGTAAAAGCTTAGGAAATTTCAATAGTATAATTTGTTTAAAAGCTTTAATTACGGGTCTTGAAGATGTTTTAGGAAAATCAGGTGCTTATGCAAATTTAATTTTTGCAGGTCGTATTAGAGGAAGTGGTTTGGTTAAGGATTTAGATTTAAGTAATACAAAAAAACCATTAGAAGAATGGTCACAATTAATTAAAGATGCGTTAGGAGTTGATGGTACTCGTTTATGTATTATTAAAAAAATTGAGATAGATGGTGGTATTTTAAGAACTTATTTAGAAGAAACAGTTTGTTCAGCAGGTGAAGAAAAGGGCTCTTCAAGGAAAGTTTCTTTTACTTTAGGTGTTATTCAAGGAGCGTTAGAAGAAGTGACAGGTAAAAAACTTATAGGTAGACAAACAGGTTCTGTATTGCGAGGTCAAAATTATGATATTATTGATTTTAAAGAGGCATATTAAATAAAAAATGTTTCACGTGAAACAATCTAAACACCTAAATAAACCAATAAAACTGAAATATCACTTGGTGAAACACCAGATATTCTACTAGCTTGCGCTATGGTTTCTGGTTGTATTTTATTTAGTTTTTGTTTAGCTTCGGTTGAAATAGATTTTACTTTAGTATAATCAAAATTTACTGGAATTTTCACATTTTCTAAACGTTGTGATTTTTTAGCATTACTTATTTCTTTTTCAATATAACCTGTATACTTTACTTGTACTTCTGTTTGTTCTATAATTTCACTATCTATATTATTTTGAAAAATAAATTTAGTTACTTTTTTAAACTGCACTACATCAGTAAAATCTAATTGAGGTCTAGAAGCAAGCTTAAACATTTTCATAGATTGATTAACTAATGCAGATTTTTTTGATTCTAGAACAGGGTTTGCTTCTTCGGGTTTTATGCTTGTTATTCTTAAAAAATTAATAAATAAATTTGTTTTGGAAACCTTTTCATCTACCCTTTTTAATCGCTCATTAGATGCTAAACCAATTTTATTTGATTTTTCTGTTAATCTAATATCCGCATTATCTTGTCGTAATAAGGTTCTAAATTCCGCACGAGAAGTAAACATTCTATAAGGTTCTTCGGTTCCTTTGGTAATTAAATCATCTATCAATACACCAATATAAGCATCGCTTCTTTGTAGTATAAAAACCTTTCTTTCTTGTGTTTTTAAGGCTGCATTTATTCCAGCCATCAAACCTTGAGCAGCAGCTTCTTCATAACCAGTTGTACCATTTATCTGTCCAGCAAAGTATAAATTTTCTATTAGTTTAGTTTCTAAAGTATACTTTAATTGTGTTGGTGGAAAGT
>JAKITG010000052.1 GCA_021648195.1 Flavobacteriaceae bacterium
AGTATGGTTGGAATTACAGCAGATACCTTTTGGGAAAACGATAACTTATTTAAATCAATCTAAAAAAATGGAAAATGTCAAAGCCATTCGTGCTATAGCAGCTGCAAATGGAAAGAATCCAATTTGGATAGTGATTCCGTGCCATCGAGTTATTGGTAGTGATGGCTCATTAACAGGATATGCAGGAGGAATTTGGCGAAAAAAATGGTTGTTAGAACATGAGAGTTTAATTAAACAAACATCACTGTTTTAATACCTAAATTATTACTAGATTTTTTACTTTATTTTTGTTAAACTTTAATTATACAATTGGGTAAAAGATTGAATTTGTTTTGATGAAGAAATTTTTAGTTATTATCACCATTTTATTAAGCTTTGCTGCCTATGGTCAAGATAAGCCTAGAAATGTCAAAACTAAAATTTTCACTATAATATCCGATACAATTCAAATAGATACTTTAAGTATCAATCCAAATTATTTTAAGGTTTATAAAAATAATAATCAGTTAATTGACTCTACTTTTTATAAAGTAGATTATATTAAATCACAGCTATTTTTAGAAAATAGATTGATAAGTTCTTTAAGAAAAATTAAAGTAGAATATCAACCTTTACCTGAGTTTTTAACAAAAACTTATGCCGCTTTTGATAAAAATATAATTGTGCCCAAAGTAACTAGTGACGCCAAATTATACAGTTACCAAGATAATGACAAGAATAAATATTTTAAACCTTTTGACGGGCTACATACAAGTGGTAGTTTGTCAAGAGGAATAACTATGGGAAACAACCAAGATGCTGTAGTTAATTCAAATTTTAATTTACAAATTGAAGGTAAGTTGTCTAAAAATGTGGGTGTTAGAGCCTCAATAACCGATAATGAAATTCCGTTACAAGAAGGAGGCTATACACAAAGGTTAGATGAATTTGATAGAGTATTTATAGAATTGTTTAGTAAGAAATGGTCATTAAAAGCGGGTGATATAGATTTGATTAATACCGATAGTTATTTTATGAAATTCCAAAAGAAGATTTCAGGAATTTCAGTAAAAGCTAAATTAGATCATAACAATTCTGAAACAAATATTTTTGCTTCTGCGGCGTTGGTAAGAGGTAGGTTTAATAGTTATAAATTCAACGGTATAGCTGGAAATCAAGGTCCTTATAAAATTTTAGGTTCTAATAATGAACTGTTTGTGTTTTTAGTATCTGGAAGTGAAAAAGTTTATGCCAATGGAATACTTCTTAAAAGAGGAGAAAACTTTGACTATATTATTGATTATAATACTGGAGAAATTACCTTTACCACAATCTATACCATAAGTTCTAATATGAGGTTTACTATTGAATATCAAATAGCCGATAATAATTACACACGACTATTAACTTTTGATGGTGTAGAATTTAATTCGGATAAGTTGCAGGTAGGACTAAAATATTATAATGAATCTGATGCTAAAAATAAGCCCATACAGCAAGACTTAACAAACCTTCAAAAACAAATATTGGCAGATGCTGGTAACGATAAAACAATGATGGTCGCACCTTCAGTTATTCCTGTAGCCTATTCTGAAAATAAAGTTTTGTATAGAAAAGAATTGCAAAATAATCAAGATATATATATATATTCTAATGATTCTAATGATGAATTGTATCAAGTAAGTTTTAGTTTTGTTGGAGAAAATAATGGCGATTATTTTATTAAAACAACCTTAGCATCAGGAAGGGTTTATGAATTTATATCTGAAGTAAATGGAATAAAACAAGGTGCTTACGCGCCAGTAATTCAGTTGATTGCGCCAGAAAAAAAACAAATAATTACTTTTAATTCTAAATACTCGCCTAGTGAAAAAACAAATTTTAATTCAGAAATTTCATTTAGTAATTATGACCAAAATTTATACTCCAATATCGATAATGACAATAACAATGGTTTAGCAACAAAAGTAAATTGGAACCAAGTTTTTTTTGATAAAAAATGGAAATTAAAAAGCAATGTTGATTTCGAATATATAGATAAAAACTTTAAAACCATTGAAAGATTTAGAAATGTAGAGTTCTCCAGAGATTGGAATATTGATAATTCCTTCAATCAAAACAATCAAAAACAGCAATATATTTTAGGAAATTTAAGCTATATAAATGATAGTATTGGTGGGGTTAATTATCAATATGAAAATTTACAGTTAGGTAATTCCTATAAAGGAAATAGACATAGCTTGCAATCAGATTTTATTTTTAAAAACACTAAAATCCATACAGATGGAAGTGTTCTAAACAATAAGGAATTGGTGGAAGAAAATACTTTTTATCGTTGGTATTCCACTTTGATTCAAAATTATTCAAAAACTTGGTTTGGTGCCAAATTTAATTATGAAAATAATGAACGAAGAGAAATTGCAACAAATAACTTGACAAATATGAGTCATAAATATTCCGAAATAGAGGGTTTTTTTGGAATAGGAGATTCTGCTAAGATTTTTGTAGAACTCGGTTATAATTATCGCACTACCGATAGTTTGCGTATTTTAGATTTACAAAATGTTAGAAAAGTAAACACCTATTTCTTAAAATCTAAATTGATTCAAAATAAAAATGCAGATTTATCGATGTTTATAAATTATCAAAATGTGAAGAATGCTAATTCTTATGATGAGAGAGTTCTAAATTCTAGAACTATGTACGGACAAAAACTTTTTAATAATTTTATAACTTTGCAAACCCTGTATGAAACCCAGTCGGGTAATTTGCCACAACAAGAGTTTACCTATATCGAAGTAGAATCAGGAAAAGGGTTTTATGAATGGATAGATTTTAATGAAAATGAAATTCAAGAATTAGATGAGTTTGTGGTAGCACAATTTCAAGATCAGGCAAAATATGTGAGAGTGCTATTGCCTAGCATAAGTTTCATCAAAACAAATAAAAACAGATTTAGTCAATCTATTAATTTAAATGCAAATCAATGGCAAAAAGAAAGTAGATTGAAAAAAGTTATCTCCCATTTTAACAATCATACTTATTTTTTAACCGATGTGAAATCAAGAAGAGATGATGGTTCCTTTAATTTAAACCCTTTTGCTATTGATGAAAATAAATTGTTAAATTTAGATTTAAGTTTTAAAAACAGTTTATTTTTTAATAGAGGTTTACAGAAATTTAGCTCTGGATATACCTTTATAAAATCTCGTAAAAAATCGGTTTTTGTTTTTGGAGATCAAGATGTAGAATTACAGTCTCATCAATTTCAGTTTTTACATAAAATGGCAAAATTTTGGTTGGTAGATTTTGTAGGAGGTGTTAGCGAAAGTATAAGTAAATCAATTAGTTATTCCAATAGAAATTACAAGTTGAAAACAGTTAATATCTTTCCTCAAATATCTTATTTGTATAGTAAAAATTCACGATTGGAAGTTTTTTATAAATTTAAAAATAAGAAAAATCAAGTTGAAGATTATGAAACTTTACAAATGCATGTTTTTGGGGCTAATTTCCAATTTTCCAATAAAGAGAAATTCTCAATTAATACAAATATTAACTTGTATTTTAATGAGTTTGAGGGCAATACAAATTCGCCTGTAGCTTTTCAAATGTTAGAAGGATTGCAACCTGGAACCAATTTTACTTGGTTGTTGAGTTTGCAAAAAAGGTTAACATCTTATTTAGATATTAATATCAACTATTTTGGGAGAAAATCAGAAGGCTCAAAAACAATACATACTGGTACGGTACAGTTGAGGGCTACTTTTTAATCGCAGGGCGATAGCCAAAAAGTATTCACGAGTGACTTCAAGTCATCTGATAAGTTTTTTTTAATTTATGGGGTAACTTGAAGTCTCCCCATGAATAGTTTATACCAATTTAACATCATAATGTCGCATTGAGATTGTTTAATTCAATTATACGACATTATAAAATTAAATTGGTACTATATCTTATCAAACCAATTTCTAATAGAAACCTCCTGAGAAATAAGATTGTTTAATTCACTTATTTTTACCCGTTCTTGTTTCATGGTATCTCTAAAACGAATAGTTACTGTGTCGTTATTTTTTGTTTCATGATCTACTGTAATACAAAAAGGTGTGCCAACAGCATCTTGTCTGCGATAGCGACGACCAATAGCATCTTTTTCGTCATAAGCTACGTTAAAGTCATATTTTAAATCATCAATAATTTTTCGAGCAATTTCTGGTAAGCCATCTTTTTTAACTAATGGTAAAATTGCAGCTTTGGTTGGAGCCAAAACAGAAGGAAGTTTTAAAACAGTTCTTTCCGATCCATCTTCTAAAGTTTCATTTTGTAAAGAAGTTGAGAAAATTGCTAAAAACATACGATCTAAACCAATAGAAGTTTCTACTACATAAGGAACATAGTTTTTATTTAATTCATGATCAAAAAATTGTAATTTTTTTCCAGAATGTTCTTCATGGGCTTTTAAATCAAAATCTGTTCTTGAATGAATCCCTTCTAATTCTTTAAATCCAAAAGGGAAATTAAATTCAATATCGGCTGCTGCATTGGCATAATGAGCTAATTTATCATGATCATGAAAACGATAGTTATCTTTACCCAAACCTAATGATAAGTGCCATTTTAAACGTTTTTCTTTCCAGTATTCGTACCATTTTATTTCTTCACCAGGACGAACAAAAAATTGCATTTCCATTTGTTCAAATTCACGCATTCTAAAAATGAATTGTCTTGCAACGATTTCATTTCTAAAAGCCTTTCCTGTTTGTGCAATACCAAATGGTATTTTCATCCTGCCTGTTTTTTGAACATTTGAAAAGTTTACAAAAATACCTTGAGCAGTTTCTGGGCGTAAATATAAATCCATTGCAGAATCTGCTGAAGCTCCTAATTTTGTACCAAACATCAAGTTAAATTGCTTAACATCTGTCCAATTTTTTGAACCAGAAACTGGACAAACAATTTCTAATTCTACAATTAAATCTTTTACATCAGCCAAATCTTCATTCTCTAAAGATTTTGCCATACGTTTAAGTACTTCGTCACGTTTTGAAAAATACTTGATAACTCTAGGATTGGTGCTTATAAATTCTTTTTCATTAAATGCATCACCAAAACGCTTGGCAGCTTTTGTAATTTCTTTTTTGGCTTTAATGTTTAGTTTTTCGGCATAATCTTCAATCAAAACATCAGCTCTGTATCGTTTTTTAGAATCCTTATTGTCAATTAGTGGGTCATTAAAAGCATCAACATGTCCAGAGGCTTTCCATGTGGTTGGATGCATGAAAATTGCAGCATCTAGGCCTACTATATTTTCATTCATTTGTACCATGGCTTTCCACCAATATTCGCGTATATTTTTTTTAAGCTCAACACCATTTTGTGCATAATCATAAACAGCACTTAAACCATCATATATTTCACTTGATTGGAAAATATAACCGTACTCTTTGGCGTGAGATATTACTTTTTTAAATTTATCTTCTTGATTTTTCATTCGGCAAAAATAGAGAATTTATAGAACACAGTTAATACTGAAAACAAAAAAAAACGGAAATACAATTTGTATTTCCGTTTTAAATTTAAATTAATTAAATTTTATAATCCCAAGAAAGAATCATTTAATTTTAATTTAGCTTCTCCAGCTAATTTACCTTCAACAAAAACTTGAATAGGATATATTCCTTTTTCGTATTTGTCACCTTTTCTTTCAACAAGCATAGTTACATCTAAATTAGAGTTTTCGTAATTTACTATTGTATGATCGGTATATTTTGCTTCAGCACCACCTTTTAATATAAAGGTTCCTTTGGCATTAATAATTTGTCCTTTAGGATTTTTTAAAACGATATAAGCATCTTTATCACCAGGAGTTGCAATTTCATTTTCTATCAATCTGAAATTGATTTTCATTGCATCTGTTTTTTGAGCTTTATTAGTTTCAGTATATTTACCATTTGAACGCTTCTTTAAAGCGGTTACTACAACATTTTCAACATTTATTTTTCCACCAATTTCTACTTTTTTTGCTAAATCAGTATTTTGAGCAACTAAAGTGTCATTGTAACTTGTTTGTAATTCTAACTGACTATTAATACTATCTTTCTCTTCGGTTAATAAATTATTTGTTAACCTTAATGAATCAACTTCAACTAATAAACGTTCGTTGGTAGATTTTAAACTAGACAATTGATTACGGTAACGACGTAAAGTACTAGAATTAACTTTGGTCATTTTCATTACTGAATCTTTTAAAGCAATAATTTTACCTTTTTCAATAGTTAATGAATCAGATAAACTAGTGTTTTGACTAATCGCGATATCGTATTTGTCTTCTATGGCAGTTAAGTTGCCAATAATTTGTTCTTTTTCGTCTTGTAGAAATTGAACGGCTTCTTTGTGGTCATTATTATTGTAAAAAGTATAACCAATTAATGCTAATAATAAAAATGCAAGTGCTATTAATAGCGTTTTGTTGTTTGAAGATTTGTTTGTTTCTTCCATAATTTTGGGGTTAAAGTTATTTTAATTAATCTTTTCTATTGAACGTTAAAATTTAAAAATATTGTATGAATTATTATAAATTTTTAACAAATTTTATATTTTTAGATAAAATAAATAGATTTAATGCAAAAATAAAAATTGCAATGATAAATTTATTTGGTCTATTTTATCCAAAAAAATGTTTAACGTGCGCAAAAGTACTGCTCAATTATGAAGAAATTCTGTGTTTTTCATGTAGAGTAGATTTGCCCATTACAAATTTCACTAAAATCAAAGAAAATAAAACTGAAAAAACTTTTTATGGAAGGGTTCCTGTTATAGCAGCAACTTCTTTATTATATTTTAGTAAAAGAGGAAAAGTACAAAAGTTAATTCATCAACTTAAATATAAAAATCAGCAACAAGTAGGGCAGTTTTTAGGCGATTGGTTAGGAGAAGAGATAATAGAAAGTAAAAGGTTTGAAAATATTGATTGTATAATTCCAGTTCCATTACATCCAAAGAGATTAAAAAAAAGAGGGTATAATCAAGTAATAACTTTTGGAGAAAGTTTATCAAAAAAATTAAAAATTCCATTGGTAGAAAACAAATTAATAAGAATTTCAAAATCTTATACCCAAACTTTTAAAAATAGATTCGATAGGTGGAAAAGTGTTGAAGAAATATTTGAATTATCAGATAGTAAAATATTTGAAAATAAACATATACTTTTAATTGATGATGTAATCACTACTGGAGCTACATTAGAAGCTTGTTGTGTTCAGTTTATGCAAGCTAAAAATATTAAAATTAGTATTGCAACAATGACAATTACTGAATAATATTGTTTCTTTGTTATAAATTTTAATGAATGAGTTATCTCAGATTTTTCCTTTTTAGTTTGGTGTTGCTATCTATTAGTTGTGCCAGAAGAGGTCGGCCAGAGGGCGGTCCAGAAGATTTTGATAAGCCTATTATGGTTAAAGCTGATCCCGATTTTGAAAGCTTACATTTTGCCGATGATGAAATTAAAATATACTTTGATGAATTTATAAAACTAAAAGATATTAATTCTCAATTAATTGTATCTCCACCTTTAAAATACCCAATTGTAATTACCCCTTTAGGAACGCCTAGTAAACGAATTACCATTAAAATTACTGATACCTTACAAGAAAATACAACTTATACATTTAATTTTGGACAAAGTATTATCGATAATACAAGAGGGAATATATTAGAGAACTTTAAATTTGTTATATCTACGGGAGACTATATAGATTCTTTAAAAGTAGTGGGAACTTACAAGGATGCATTTCAATTAGAAATGAAAGAAAAGCCTACTGTAATGTTATATGAAGTAAATGAAAATTTTAATGATTCTATTATATATAATGAAAAGCCAATTTATGTAGGTGCCGTTTTAGATAGTGTCAATTGGAATATTACAAATATCAAAGCAGGAAAATATTTATTGGTAGCCTTAAGTGATGTAAGTAAAAACTATAAATTTAATCCAAAAGAAGATCAGATTAGTTTTCTATCAAAATTCATAACTGTTCCAAAAGATACAGTTTATAGTCTTAAATTTTTTAAAGAAATTTTACCGTTTGGTATTCCATCAAAAGCAAAAGAAGAGTCAAAAGGTCATATTATGTTTGGTTTTGAAGGCGACCCCGTTGATTTTAAAGTGAAAACGATATCAGAAACTTCTACTGATTTTAAAGCGCTTTCTATTTTTGATAGAGAAAAAGACACTTTACATTACTGGTTTAATAACTTCAAAAAAGATTCCATTTCATTTTATCTATATAAAAATAAAGTTTTTGATACCGTAAAGGTTAGACTAAAATCTAAAAACATTGATTCTTTAGCATTGACAAGTACAGTTAGTGTAACATTAAACCTACGCGATACTTTTAAAATAAAAAGTAATACACCTATGATATATATCGACACAACTAAAATTTATTTTATTAATAAAGATTCAATAAAAGTGCCATATCAATATATAATATCAAAATATAAAGATGAAGTTGTATTCAATTTTAAGAAAGAATTTAGTAATAAATATTTTATGGAATTGCTTCCTGGTGCCATAACTGATTTTTATGGTGTTATAAACGATACGCTAAAAGTTAATTTTTCAACTAAAAAACCATCTAATTATAGTTCTCTTTTTACAACTATTAAAGGAGTTAAGAGTTATCCAATTATTGTTGATTTAATTGATAGTAAAGGAAGTGTTGTAGCTACAGATTATTTAATAAATGAACGAGAAATTCAATTTAGAAACTTATCTCCTTCAAAGTATATGGTACGTGTTATTTACGATGTGAATAAAAATAAAAAATGGGATACAGGTAGTTTTTTACAAAGATTACAACCCGAAGAAGTTTATTATTTTAAAAAAATTATATCCGCAAAAGCCAATTGGGATATAACTGAACCATTTACAGTTAATTAAAATTAATCGCTATTGATTTTTTGTTAACAGCTTTATTGTATAAACAGCAATAAGAGCTAAAATTTTAGAATCAACCTCACTTTATTTATTTTAAGACCGTTGCAAAAGCTCTTTTGACAAAGAAGTATGACGCTCGATAAAAATTTAACCCGCAGTAAACCTTTGTTTATGAGGACTTAAATTTTTAGAGAAGGAAATAATTCGAAGTAAAAAAGCTTTAAATCTTAATTTTGTTCAATATTGCAACGGTCTTATTTTCTGAAACCCCTACAATATATAATTAAGTTACTATCTTTGTTGTTTAGAATGATTGTAATTAATAGAAAATGAATTTCAATAAACAAGATATAAATAGTGTTTTAAAAAATATTACTGCACCTGGAGAAGGTAAGAATTTAGTAGAAAGTAATTCTGTAAAAAATATTGTAATATTTGGTAAAGAAGTGATTGTTGATGTGGTTATCAATAATCCAACTTTACAAGCTAAGAAAAAAACAGAAGTAGAGGTTATGAAGGCAATTCATGATTATATTGATCAAGAAATTGATGTGAAAGTTAATGTAAAAGCAGAAGTTCCTCAAAAACCAGCCAATACAAATACGATTAAAGGTAAAGATATTCCTGGAATTAAAAATATTATTGCAGTAGCTTCAGGTAAAGGAGGTGTAGGTAAATCAACAATTACAGCAAATCTTGCCGTTTCACTTGCTAAAATGGGTTTTAGTGTTGGGGTTTTAGATGCAGATGTTTACGGACCATCTATGCCAATTATGTTTGATGTTGTAAAAGAAAAACCATTATCAGTAAATGTTAATGGACGTTCAAAAATGAAACCTATTGAAAATTATGGTGTAAAGTTATTATCATTGGGTTTTTTTACAGACCCTAACCAAGCCGTAATTTGGAGAGGAGCAATGGCTTCAAAAGCATTAAATCAAATGATTTTTGATGCCGATTGGGGAGAGTTAGATTTTTTACTAGTTGATTTGCCTCCAGGTACAGGAGATATTCATTTATCAATGGTTCAAGCAGTGCCAATTACAGGTGCAATAATAGTAAGTACGCCTCAAGCAATAGCTTTAGCTGATGCAAAAAAAGGCGTAGCGATGTTTCAACAAGAAAATATTAATGTTCCAGTATTAGGTATTATTGAAAATATGAGCTACTTTACTCCAGAAGAATTGCCTAATAATAAATATTATATCTTTGGAAAAGATGGAGCAAAAAATTTGGCAAGTGATTTAGGAACAGCTCTGCTAGGAGAAATCCCATTGGTTCAGAGTATTAGAGAAGCTGGTGATGTTGGACATCCTGTGACTTTGCAAGAAAATTCCCCTTTAGAAGAGGTTTTTACTGAAATAACAAAAAATACACTAACACAATTGGTAAAAAGAAACGAAAATTTACCTCCAACAGAAATTGTAAGAATTACAACAATGTCAGGTTGTAGTGCAGTATAATTTATTAAATTTTAATAAGAATGGATAAAGTTGAATTACAAAACAATATTGAAAAGGCCTTAGAAGAAATTCGCCCATATCTATTGTCAGATGGTGGAGATATTGCTCTAGTAGGTATTGAAAATAATGAAGTTAAAATTCAATTTCAAGGTGCATGTATAAGTTGTAGAGTAAATCAAATGACTTTAAAAAATGGAGTAGAAGCAACCATTAAAAAATTTGCGCCTCAAATTGTAAAAGTAATTGACGTTACCTCTGTTGGTGAAAAACATTAATACTTCTTATGAAAATACTCATGCTTATTTTTTGTCTTATTAATTTTATTTGTTGCTTCATTGGCTCTTAATTCTACACGCCTTATTTTACCACTAATAGTTTTGGGCAGTGATTTAGGAAATTCAATAATTCGAGGAACTTTATATTTCGCTAAAATTTTTTCGGTAAAGGCAAACAATTCCTCCGCCAATTTCTCACTTGGTTGGACACCTTCTTTTAGCATTACAAATGCTTTTACAGTATAACCTCTAACATCGTGCGGACTTGCTACAACAGCCGATTCTACCACATCTTGATGCTCAATTAAAATACTTTCTACTTCAAATGGACCAATACGATAAGCAGATGCTTTTATAACATCATCATCTCGTCCTATAAACCAAATGTAACCATCTTCATCTTTGTAAGCCTTATCGCCTGTATAATACAATCCGTTTTTAAATACACTATCTGTTCTTTCACTATCATCTAAATAGCTAACAAAAACACCATTGTATTTAGTAGCGTCCATTTTAATACAAATCATACCCTCTTCCAATGGAGGCATTTGATTTCCTTGCGCATCATAAATATCAATATCATACAAGAAAGTAGGTTTACCCATAGATCCAGGTTTTAAGTCTTGACCATTCAAATTACCTACCAAACAGGTTGTTTCCGTTTGTCCATAACCATCTCTAATAAGTATTCCTGTACCTTGTTTCCATTTTTCTATTACATCAGGATTTAAAGGTTCTCCAGCAGCACAACTGCTTCTTAATTTTAGATTGTATTTTGATAAATCTTCTTGAATTAACATTCGTAAAACAGTAGGCGAACCACAAAAAGTAGAAATTTTATACTTAGCCATTGCTTCCAATTGTTCTTTGGCTACAAAAGAATCTACTTGATTGGCAAATATGGTAGCACCAGTATTCCACGGAGCAAAAAAACTACTCCAAGCAAATTTCGCCCAACCTGGAGATGATATATTATAATGTACATCTCCGTGATGGCAACCAATCCAAGAAGAGGTTGTCAAATGACCAAACGGATAGGTGAAATGTGTATGTACCACTACTTTTGGCAAACCTGTTGTTCCAGAAGTAAAGAAATATAAAAAAGGATCGTCAGATTTTGTTTTTTCTGCAACAGCATCTTTACTTTCCTTTAAAATTTCATGGATGGATAACCAACCTTCACGCTCGCCATTAACAATGATTTTTAGTTTTATTTTTTGACCAAATTGCTTTTCTGCCTCATCAATCTTATCTGCATTTGCACTATTTGCAATCATTATTTTTGGGAATAATGTTTTAAAACGATATTCTAAATCTCTTGTAGTTAGGTTTGTTGCCGTGGGCATTAAAATATATCCGCCTTTAATAGTGGTTAAAAAACTAATCCAATTGGCAGGTATTACTGGAAGAATTGTATAAATAGTATCGCCTTTTTCACAACCGTGTTTGCGCATAAAATTTAACAACTGATTGGCTAACTCATACATTTGCTGAAAAGAATATATTTCTTCTTTATCGTTATATTTCCATATTAATGCACAATCATTAGGAAAGGCTTTTACGTTTAATTCATAAAAAATTTCTTCAACCCAATTAAAATACTCGGGTTTTTCGAGTTGATAGGTCGCTAGTTTATCGTATTCGCTATTTGCAATAGATGCTCTTACTTGCTTAAAGAAATCTTTGATGTTCATATATTTTATTTTTTCCGCGGTTTTACCTTAAGGTGTTATTTTTAAAAGTCAGGGCTTCACTTGAAGCGAAGCCCTGACTACTACTTAAACTTTTAAAAGAAACCTAATTTTTGCTGTACATTAGATTGGAAAATATTTTTAGTTCTTTGAAAAGAGGCCAAAGCCATTTTATGATTTTCTCTTCCAAAACCAGATTTTTTAAAACCTCCAAATGCTGCATGTGTAGGGTATGCGTGATAACAATTTACCCAAATTCGTCCTGCT
>JAKITG010000053.1 GCA_021648195.1 Flavobacteriaceae bacterium
CATTCATAGTCAACCAGTTTATTTTTGTATCCTGTGCGTTTGAGCTTAGACTGAAAGAAATAACAGTTAAAATCAATAAAATTCCTTTTTTCATATGTATATAATTTTTCTTTTCTTTTTTATAGAATGTTAGTAGCAATTTATATGTCTAAATTACAAGTATAAACAAAAATACTTAGTTTTTGGTATTTTTTTAACGTATACCATGCATTAATTTTTTAAGAATAGGGTTTAAAAGTAATGCTATAATACCAACTACAATAGGGACAATAGTAAAAACCAAAAAGAAAGTACTTATAGAATATTGTTTAGAAATTTCATCTATCATTCCTCCCATAGTTCCTGCAGTTTTTTGACCAATAGAAATGGCTATATACCATATACCAAACATAAAACCAATCATTCTAGCAGGCACTAATTTACTTAAGTAGGATAAGCCTACAGGAGATAAACAGAGTTCACCCATAGTATGAAATAAATAGGCTAAAATTAAAAAGACCATACTTACTGATGCTGTTTCTGCACCTTGAGGAATTCCCATAGTTCCAAACACTAAAACACCAAAGCCAAGACCAAGTAAAATTAAACCTAATGCATACTTTACAGCAGCACTAGGATTATATTTACTTTCCCACCATCTAGAAAAGAGAGGTGCTAGAGTAATAATAAAGAACGAATTTAAAATACCAAACCAGGAAGCACCTACTTCTGTAGTTTCTTCACTAAACGTTCTATCTATTTTCCAAAATACAATTCCCCAAAGCAATACAAAAGCAATAGATAAAACTACATTAGAAGCAAATATTTTTGAAGAGGTTTTTTTAAACAGTAAATATAAAACCCATGTAATGATTAATAAAGGGCCAACAGTTAATATTAAATCAATGATTTTAAAAACCATTGCGGACGATCCGGTTAAGGTTCTTTGTGTATAATCTCTAGCAAAAATAGTCATAGAGCCTAATGCTTGTTCAAAAGCTGCAAAGAAAAAAACAGTAAATACAGCAAATATGGATACAGCAATTAATCGGTCTCTAATAATTTTAGTAAATCTATAACTACGCATTATTATAACTAGTAAAAGCGCAGCTAAACCAATTAATACAGCTACATAGTTTCCATTTAAACCACGAACACTAAAAGGCAGTAAGTTTATGCTACTAATTTTAGAAATAGGATCATTAAATATGTACAATAAACCTCCTAAAGATGCAATTATTATTAGAATTTTGTCTAAGGTAGTAAATAGGTTTAAAGGTTCTTTATCACTAGTATTTTTTTTACTAATATCTGCGCTTTTTTCATTAATGTTTTGTGGTAATTCAACTTCATAAATTTTAGTTGGTTTTTCACCAACTTTTCCAAACAAATCTTTTGCTAACCAGAATTGTAACATCCCAATAAACATAAATATTCCAGCTAATCCAAAGCCATAATGCCACCCTTTGTTTTCAGCTATATATCCACAAAGCATCATTCCAAAAAATGCTCCAGCATTAACACCCATATAAAAAATAGTATAAGCTCCATCCTTTTTAGATTCTTTACCTTTATACATAGTAGAAATCATAGAGGTAATATTTGGTTTAAAAAAACCAGTACCAATAATTAACAAGGCTAAACCCATGTATAAAGCTATTGGGGTTTCGAAGGCCATTGAAATATGACCAAGTGTCATAATAAAACAACCTATTACAACTGCTAATTTATATCCTGTATATTTATCGGCTATATATCCACCAATAATTGGGGTTAAATAAAGTAATGACCCATAGGTTCCAATTAATGCTAATGCGTGTTCTCTTGGCCAATTCCAACCAGGGTTGTTGCTTATTAAAGGAGCTGTTAAAAACAAGATTAACAAAATTCGCATACCATAAAAGGAGAATCTTTCCCACATTTCGGTAAAAAACAAAATAAATAATCCTGCAGGGTGTCCTAAAACGTTGTCTTTAAATAGATTTTCAATATCAGTGTTCATAAGGTGTAAATTTAAATTTTTAAAAGCATTATGATTTTTAATGTATGTTACTCATTAACTTTTTCATTAGTGGGGAAAAAATGAGAACAAGAAGTCCAGCTCCAAATGCATATTTTGAAATTAGATCAAAACCATTGGTATAAATTTCTAAAGTTTGTAAACCACCTACGTTAATATCGGTGCTTTCTACGGCTAATTGTTTAGAGATAAATCCTACAATTTGAAACGCATATGCTGATGATAAAAACCAAATTCCCATCATAAAAGCAACAATTCTTTTTGGCGATAAATCGGTTATTTTAGATAACCCTACAGGAGACATAAATAATTCTCCAATAGAAATGATAAAATACATGATTAATAAATATGCGAATGGCACCATTCCATTTTCATCGGCACTACTACCGCTTAATGATAAAATATAAAAACTTAAGCCTGCTAATATCAATCCCATACCAAATTTATATGGAGTTCGAGGATTTAAATTTCTTTTTGATAAATATGCCCAAAATAATGAAACGGGAATAGATAATATAATAATAACAAGTGAGTTTAATGAGTTGGTTTGACTTGCATTCATGATACCATCAAGGTTTACATTTCTATCTGCAAATAGGGTAATTACACTACCCGATAATTCATGAAATCCCCAAAAAAGAGTCATAAAAAAGGTAATTAATACTGCCATAAATAATTTTTTTCGCTCATCGGGATTTGAATTATATATGATTATAGACATATAAACTATTACGGCAATACCTATCAATTTAAAGAGTAGGTTTACATAATTTTGTTCACCTAAAAATGTTTCTCCACTAGCAATTGATTTATAAGAAGCTAGTAGTAGTGCAATAGCAGGAGCCACTAAAAATGCTACAATAGGAACAAATGTTTTTTGAGGAATTCCTAAAATTTTCTTTTCATAAACTTCTTGACTTGGAGGTAAACCTCTATTTCCAAAAACATTTTTTTTAATTCCGCTCCAAAAGAAAATCAGTCCAGTTAACATTCCTATTCCAGCTAAACCAAAACCATAATGCCAACCATATTTCATTGCTAACCATCCACAAAGTAGAGGAGCAGCAAATCCTCCAATATTAATTCCCATATAAAAAATAGTGAAACCAGAATCTTTTCTACGATCTCCATCTTTGTATAATGAGCCTACAAATGTTGAGATATTTGGTTTAAAGAAACCATTTCCAATAACAATAAATGCTAAGGCTAAGAAAAAAGCAATATCATTTTCAATAGCTAGAACAAAATGACCTAAAGACATTAAAATTCCTCCTAAAAAAATAGAGCTACGCATTCCTAAAATTTTATCAGAAATACGACCTCCAATTACCGTAGAGGCATAAACTAAGGAGCCATATGAAGCGTAAACGGCGGCGGCGGCGGCATCTCTTTCGGCTAAGGCTTTAAATATTTCATTTACCATGTAAAGCATTAGTAATGCTCTCATTCCATAGAAACTAAATCGTTCCCATAATTCGGCAAAAAACAAATAAAATAATCCTACAGGATGACCAAAAAATTCTCTTTGTTCTTCAGTTTTTATAATTTCTAACATGTATTTTATGGTTTATAATTTTTAAAATTATATGAATTGTATTGATAAAAAAATTATTTTTTTCCTGACTTTATTTTTTGTAGTTGTTGTATATCTAACTTCATTAAAACCAATAAAAGTTTATCTAGATTTTCTTGAGTTGTTTCTATCCAAAAATCAACATCAGCAGAGTGTCTTTGATAACCATGAAAATTAACTGCTCCATCATCAACTATCAATATTCTAATTATTGTTTTTATTAGTTAATTTTTAAAAAGCTTCTAGTTGTGTTTTATTACTTTCTTCTTTGGTTTGAAATTTAATTTCCATTATAAGTTCTTCTCTATAAAAGTAGTCATTTTATTATAAAGATGTAAGCGGGTATAATTGTTTTCATAGGTTCTATCAGAAATGCTGTGAGTTTTATTGGGGTAGATAAATAAATCAAATTGTTTATTGGCTTTTATAAGTGCTTTTGTCATACGCATAGAATTTTGAACATGTACATTATCATCGCCAGAACCATGAATTAATAAATAATTTCCTTTTAATAAATTCACAAAATTAATTGGGGAATTATTATCATACCCGTAAGGATTTTCTTGAGGTGTTTGCATATAGCGTTCGGTATAAACGGTGTCGTAAAAACGCCAAGAAGTAACAGGGGCAATAGCAATAGCAGTTTTAAAAATAGCTGCACCTTTAGTAATCGCTAATGATGATAGATAGCCGCCAAAACTCCATCCCCAAATACCTATTCTGCTTTCATCAATATAATTGTGTTTTCCTAATTCTATAGCAGATTCTATTTGATCTTCAGTTTCATATTTTCCTAACTCTTTATAAGTTATTTTTTTGAAATCACGACCTCTAAAACCAGTACCTCTTCCATCAACACAAACAACGATATAGCCTTTTTGAGCCATCATTAAATGCCAATAATCATTAGCGTTATTCCAGCTATTTTTTACAGATTGAGAACCTGGCCCAGAATATTGATACATCAAAAGAGGATATTTTTTTGCTGGATTAAAATCATTAGGTTTTATCATCCACATATTAAAATTACCATTTTTAGTTTTTAATATAGAAAATTCTTTTTTAGGTAAATTATAGTGAGTAAGTTTTTGTATTAAATCTGAATTCTTTTTAATTCCTTGAACTATATCGCCAGATTTGGCATCATTCAAAGTGTAAATAGGCGGTGTATTTACACTTGAAAAAGTATTGATGAAATACTTGTAATTAGTACTAAATTTAGCATTATTTGCACCTATATCTTTGCTTAATTTTTTCTTGTTTTTTCCTTTAATTTTAATGGAATAAACACCTCGGTTAGTAGAACCATTTTCAGTAGATTGGTAAAAAATTCTATTCTTTTTTTCATCAAAACCATAATAATTTGTCACTTCCCAAAAACCTCTAGTAATTTGATTTTGTAATTTTCCTTTACTATCATAATGGTAGAGGTGATTAAAGCCATCTTTTTCGCTTGCCCAAATAAAACTGTTGTCTTTTAAAAAGGTTAAAACATTTTTAATACTTATATAGGCTTTATCTTTTTCATTGAATAGTAGGTTGCTTTCTAAAGTATTTCCGTTGACAAGGATAATATTTATATTATTTTGATGTCTATTTAAAGTAATTACTGATAGAATGTTTTCTTTCTTAGTCCATTGAATTCTTGGCAAATAGTGTTGTTTATTCTTTCCTAAATCAATTTCAACAGCTTTTTCATATTTAACATTATAGATATGCAAGCTGACTTTTGAATTATTTTCTCCAGCCTTTGGATATTTAAAAACTTGTTTTTGGGGGTATAAATCTTCACCATAAATATCCATTGAAAATTCAGGAACATCAGTTTCGTCAAATCGTATATATGCTATTTTATCAGAATCTCCATTCCATTGAAAAGCTCTAACAAAAGCAAATTCTTCTTCATAAACCCAATCAGTAATTCCATTGATGATTTTATTTTTTTTACCATCGTGAGTAATTTGAGAAGTTTTGGAGGATTTTAGTGTTTTAATATACAAATTGTTTTGAAAAGCAAAAGCTATATTTTTTCCATCGGGTGAAAAGGTTGGTTCTTGAATTAAGTTTTTTGAAATGAGTTCCAAATTTTTGGAATTTAAATCATAAACATAATATTTCCCAATTTGAGAATGGCGATAAATTTGTTCAAGGTTTACACCTAAAATTAATTTTGATTCATCTTCATTAAAGACATAAGTATCAAAATGATCAATTCCTTGTAAATCGTTTTCAGAAATAATAGTTTCAACCTTTTTTAAGGTAGCGTAGTCATATTTATTTATACTATATTTTTTATTATTTTTATTTAAAGTGGTAAAAAAGCTATCATTTTTCATAGTATGAAAAGCCGCTATTTTTTTAGTTTTAAAAGAACCTTTTATCCAAATATCTTCTAAAGAAATTTTTTGAGTTTGTGCATAAGTAAAGGTTGAGAAAGCAAGAAAAAGTATTAATGTTTTTTTCATTTGAATTATTTAAAATAATAAAATTTGTCAAGTTTACGCAAATAAATTTAAAAAAGTGATTTAAGTAATAAAAACCTTCTGCTTTCAAGTAAAAAGCAAAGAGTTTTTGTGAAACAAATTTATGATTATATTTGGTCTTGAAAAAATAAAATTAATTCATGTCGAAAAAAGTATCGGGGTTTTCAAAATTTAATAGCGAAGAAAAAATAAATTGGCTAGCAAATAATTATTTCAGTGATAAAAAAAAGGGGATTGCAATTTTAAAACAATATTTAAATCAAGATCAAAAGCTACAAGATTTACATAATGAATTTATTGAAAATACAATCTCAAATTTTTATATTCCTTATGCTATTGCTCCTAATTTCATCATTAACGAAAAGGCATATGCTATACCGATGGCAATTGAAGAAAGCTCGGTTGTTGCTGCAGCATCTTTAGTTGCAAAGTTTTGGAGCACCCGTGGAGGTTTTCAAACCAAAGTGATTTCAACAACAAAGGTTGGGCAAATTCATTTTATGTATGAAGATAATTTTGAAAAACTGACTACTTATTTTGAAGAAATAAAAAGTCAGCTATTTAAAATTACAGAACCTCTTACACAAAATATGCGTAATCGAGGAGGTGGAATTATTGATATTGAGCTTCGTAATAAAACCATTGATTTAGATAATTACTATCAATTGCATATTACATTTGAAACTGCCGATAGTATGGGTGCAAACTTTATTAATTCGTGTTTGGAAACTATTGCAAATGCATTTAAAAATGAACAAATAAAAATTATAATGAGCATTTTATCAAATTATGTTCCCGAATGTTTGGTAAGAGCAGAGGTAACTTGTGATATTAAAGATTTTTTTGAGAAAGATGCCGAACATTATGCTCAAAAATTTATTCAAGCAGTACAAATTGCAAATATTGAACCTTATAGAGCTGTGACTCATAATAAAGGAATTATGAATGGTATTGATGCGGTGGTATTAGCAACAGGAAATGATTTTAGAGCCGTTGCTGCTGGGGCACACGCATATGCTTCCCGAAGTGGAAAATATAAAAGTTTGACCAACGCTAAGATTGAGAACGGTAAGTTTTATTTTTGGATTGAAATTCCATTATCATTAGGTACAGTTGGTGGCTTAACAAGCTTACATCCTTTGGCTAAATTATCACTAGAAATTTTACAACAACCTACAGCAAAGGAATTGATGCAAATTATTGCAGTAGCAGGGCTAGCACAGAATTTTGCAGCATTAAAAGCGTTAACCACAACAGGAATTCAACAAGGACATATGAAAATGCATTTGATGAATATTTTAAATCAATTAGAAGCAAATGTGAATGAAAAAGAGATAATTGTCGAAAAATTTCAAGGAAAAACAATATCTCATAATGCTATTTCTCAAGCTTTACATAATTTAAGAACGAGTAGTTAATAATAAGAATAACCTATTACTCGATAAAAATATTCTATTTTATATAGGTTAAAAATCCTATTAAGAATACGTATATTTGATAAAATTATTAACTACTAAAAAATATATTATGTCATTTGAATTACCAAAACTACCATACGTGTACGACGCTTTAGAACCACATATTGATGCGAGAACTATGGAAATACACCATAGTAAACACCATAATGGTTATACAAACAACTTAAATAATGCCATTTCAGGAACCAATTTAGAAGGAAAATCTATTGAAGGAATTCTTGAAAACTTAGATATGAGTAATGGAGCTGTTAGAAATAATGGTGGAGGTTTCTACAATCACTCTCTTTTTTGGGAAGTAATGTCGCCTAATGGCGGAGGAGAGCCTAGCGGAGAACTTGCAGCAGCTATTAATAATGCATTTGGATCATTTGATGCATTTAAAGATGCTTTTTCAAAAGCAGCAGCAACTCGATTTGGATCGGGATGGGCTTGGTTATGTGTTCATAATGGAGGAAAAGTTGAAGTGTGCTCTACACCAAATCAAGATAACCCATTAATGAGTGGTGTTGGATGTGAAGGAACTCCTATTTTAGGATTAGATGTATGGGAACACGCTTATTATTTAAATTACCAGAACCGTCGTCCAGATTATATTAATGCATTTTTTAGTGTAATTAATTGGGATGAAGTTTCTAAAAGATTTGAAGGAAATAAATAAATTTCAATAAATAGAATTATTTTAATATTTATTTAATGTAATCAGTAACCACGGAAATTTTCCGTGGTTACTATTTTTGTAGGAGCTTTAAATTTACTGTAAATCAAGACCGTTGCAAAAGCTATATTTATGTTTTCTCACAATGTATGCAGTGCTGATTATCAATTATCTAAAAATTAGTCTTTGTTCTAACAGCGAAACGGTCTTATAATATTTAAATTAATGATTTCTAGAAAGACAGCATTACTATTAGCTTTTTTAGCAGCGGTAATTTATAGTTTAAATTATACCATTGCAAAAGAAGTGATGCCTCAATATATAAAGCCCTATGCTTTTATTTTATTAAGAGTAATTGGTGGAACTTTACTTTTTTGGATAGTTAGCATTTTTATTAAAAAAGAAAAAATAGCATCAAGGGATTATTCACGTATTTTTTTAGCAAGTATTTTTGGCACCGCATTAAATATGCTCTCTTTTTTTAAAGGTTTGAGTATGACGAGTCCAATAAGTGCTTCAGCAATAATGGTAACTACACCAATAATTGTTTTGATTTTATCAACCATAATTTTAAAAGAAAGAGTAACAAAACAAAAATTAGTAGGAATTTTTATTGGAATGTTTGGCGCAATTATTTTAATAGTTTATGGTCAAAATATAGAATCTTCATCAAATGCAATTTTAGGAAATACATTGATTTTAATAAACTCAATATTATATGCCTTATATTTAATTTTAATCAATAACCTAACCCAAAAGTATCAGCCATTAACTCTTGCAAAATGGCTATATTTATTTGGTTTGTTTTTAGTTATTCCATTCGGTTTTCAAGAATTTAATGAGATAGAATGGAGCATTTTACCTTTATCTGTTTTACTTAAAACGGGTTATGTAGTAGTGTTTACAACATTTATAGCTTATTTATTTAACATTATTGCAATCAAAAAATTAAAACCAACAACCTTAAGTATTTTCATTTATTTACAACCAGTATTGGCAACAATTTATGCTCTAGTTGTAGGGAGTGATTCTTTAAATAAAATAAAAATAATAGCAACAATATTAATTTTTGCAGGAGTTTATTTGGCAACTCGAAAACCAAAAGAAATTAGTCAATAAATTTACAAAATTTAACATATATAAATTAAGACCGTTGCAATATTGAGTAAAATTAAGGTTTAAAGCTTTTTAGGGCCTGTTACAAAATAACCTTTACATTTTGCCTTGTTCTTTTGCACACTAACAGTGTTAAAAATACTCACTTTAGCTAAGGCTATACCTGCGTTTTTTGCCTCGTTATTGCACAAAACAACGTCGCCAATTCTGTAAACTTTATTTTGTAACAGACCCTTACTTTGAATTATTTCCTTCTCTAAAAATTTAAGTCCTCATAAACAAAGGTTTATTGCAAGTTAAATTTTTATTGAGCGTTATATTTCTTTGTAAAAATAGCTTTTGCAACGGTCTTAAATTATGTAACTTTGTATAATCTTAAAATTAACTAATGATACAATCAATGACTGGTTATGGTAAATCAATATTGCAATTACCAACCAAAAAAATAACCATTGAGTTAAAATCTCTAAACAGTAAAAACTTAGATTTAAATACTCGAATCCCTTCAAAATACAGACAAAAAGAAATTCAAATTAGGAGAAATTTAGCCAAAAAACTAGTAAGAGGAAAAATTGATGTATCTTTTTTTGTAGAAACGACTGCAGAAGAGCTAACGGCTAAAATCAATAAAGATATTGTTATAAAATACTTAGAGCAATTAAGGGAAATAAGTGAAGAAGAAGGTTTACTTTCGATTGTAATGCGTTTACCAGATGTTTTAAAAATAGAACGCGAAGAATTAGATGAAGATGAATGGAGTTTAATAGAAAACACAATAAGTGAAGCAGTTAATTATTTACAAAAATTTAGATCAGACGAAGGAGAGGCTTTAAAAAAAGATTTTGTTTTACGTATTGAAGCAATAAGAAGTAATTTAAATGAGGTTATTGATTTAGATGAAGAGAGGCTGTTGGCAGTAAGAGAACGTTTGCAAAAAGCAATATCTGATTTAGAAGTTACTGTAGATGAAAATAAGTTTGAACAAGAGATGATTTATTATTTAGAAAAATTAGATATTACAGAAGAGAAAGTTAGACTTAATAACCATTTAAGTTACTTTATAGAAGAGTTAAATGGAGATATTTCTAATGGAAAAAAATTAGCTTTTATTTCACAAGAAATAGGAAGAGAAATAAACACCATCGGTTCAAAAGCCAATTTCTCACCCATGCAAAAACAGGTAGTACAGATGAAAGATGAATTAGAAAAAATCAAAGAGCAGTTATTAAATGTTTTATAATGAAAAGTCAAAAACAAGGCAAATTAATTGTTTTTTCAGCTCCATCAGGATCAGGAAAAACAACAATTGTACGCTACTTATTGGCACAAAAAGAATTGAATTTAGACTTTTCAATTTCGGTTACTTCTAGAGAGAAAAGAGGGGCAGAAATTGATGGAAAAGATTATTATTTTATTTCTTCTGATGATTTTAAAATCCGAATTGAAAATAAAGATTTTGTTGAGTGGGAAGAGGTTTACCATAATAATTTTTATGGCACGCTAAAGTCAGAAATTGAAAGAGTTTGGCAAAACGGGAAAGATGTTATTTTCGATATTGATGTTGTTGGAGGTTTGCGAATCAAAAAAAAATTTCAAAAAGAAACTTTAGCAGTTTTTGTACAACCACCTTCTATTAAAGAAATGGAAAAGAGATTGCGAAATCGAAAAACTGATAGTGAAGAAAAAATTATTGAACGTGTGAAAAAGGCAAAAAAAGAATTAAAATTTGCAAAAAAGTTTGATGTAACCTTAATTAATGACGATTTAAGCAAAGCGAAAAACGAAGCTTATACATTGATCGAAAATTTTATAAAAAAATAAATATGAAGATTGGTCTTTATTTTGGTTCTTTTAATCCAATTCATGTGGGTCATATAATTATAGCCAATCATATGGTTGAATTTTCAAATTTAGACCAAGTTTGGTTTGTAGTTACACCTCACAGCCCATTTAAAAAAAAAAATAGTTTATTGGCAGACCATCACCGTTATCAAATAGTTTTGGTTGCAACCGAAGATTATGCTAAGCTAAAGCCATCTAATATTGAATTTGGATTACCCCAGCCAAATTATACAATTAATACACTTACGCATTTATACGAAAAACACCCTCAACATGAATTTAGTTTAATTATGGGAGAAGACAATTTACAATCGTTTCACAAATGGAAAAATTATGAAATGATTTTACAAAATCACAATATATATGTTTATCCAAGAGTGTTTAAAAATAAAGAAAAATCTAAATTTGATAATCATTTAAAAATACATTTGGTAAAAGCACCAATTGTTGAAATTTCTTCAACATTTATTCGAAAATCTATCCAACAAAAAAAAGATATCCGACCATTATTACCATTTAAGGTATGGAATTATATAGATGAGATGAATTTTTATAAATAAGAACAGTATTTCATCCGTACTTAAAAAACATTGTATATTTGTAATGAGTATGAAAAAATCAAAAAAGACAAATAAATTAAAAGAGAAACTAACCTATAAGTATCGATTTGTTGTGTTAAATGAAGATACTTTTGAGGAAAGATTTTCATTTAAACTAAACCGATTAAATGTACTTATTTTTGCAGGTTTATTTTCATTTTTTTTAATTACATTAACGGTTACAATTATTGGATTAACTCCTCTAAAGGAATACTTTAAAGGATATTCATCTCCCAAATTTCAAAAAGAAACGATTAGCTTAGTTTATAAAGTTGATTCTTTACAAAATTCACTTACTGTTAATGATTTGTATATAGAAAACATCCAAAAAATTCTTAAAGGAGAAATTAAGAGAGTTACTTTTAATAAAGATTCGGTGTTTGAACAGATGAAAATAGATAAAATTAATTTTGCTCCTTCTGCAATTGATTCAGCATTTAGAGAAGAAGTTGAACAAGAAGATAGATTTAGTGTTTTTGAGCAAGCATCAAACCAAACCAATATAGTTTTTACTTCACCAATTAAAGGTGAAATAACACAAGATTATAATGCAAAAGAAAAACATTTTGCAATTGATATTGCTGTTGATAAAAACACCCCAATTAAAGCTGTAGCAGATGGAAGTGTAATTTTTACTGGATTTACAGCAGATACTGGATATGTAATTATTGTTGAACACAGTCAAGGGTTTATTTCAATTTATAAGCACAATGCTACAAATTATAAAGAGCAAGGTGATTTGGTTAAGTTAGGAGAAGTTATTGCAACAGCAGGGTCAACAGGAACTTTTTCAACTGGCCCACATTTACACTTTGAACTTTGGAGAGAATGGTATCCTGTAAATCAATCAAATCATATTCATTTTA
>JAKITG010000213.1 GCA_021648195.1 Flavobacteriaceae bacterium
TATTGCAAGGTTTATGCTACAATATACAAAAAACCTTGCAATTTAAAACAATAAAATAATGCTTTATTTCAACTTATATAACTGATTAATAAAATATTACACTGAAATTAAGGAGCAACTAATTAAAGGAAGGTATTCATCTACCTTATTAGAATGTTGAATTACATAAAAAACTGCTTTATTGGCTGGTTCTCCAACTAGTGATTTACTTGGGTATCCATATTTTTTTATGATACGTTCTACTTCTAATAAATTTGTACTGTCAATTTCACGTATTAAACCATATATTTTATTTCCTTCGATATCTGATTCATTAATATTCATTTCAGTAAGCAATTCAATTTTTATTTTATCTGATAAATTTCCACTTACAATTTTTCTAATGCCTTGGTCTTTTAGTAAAATTGTTTCGAGTTTATCTTTAAGTTCAACATTAATCTTAACTTGTTCAAAACTAACTTTATTATTATCCTTACAAGAACTTAAAAATATAGACGATACTAAGAAAATTATTTTAACGTATTTCATTTTTTTATATTGGTTGCAACGTGCTTGTATAAGGTTAGTTGCGTGATTTAAACACTAAATATAACAAATAAATTCACAGACAGAAAGTCCGCGAGGACTTTCGTAAGCAGGCTTTTAACAGCAATTAATTTAACAATAGTTATTTTACTTTATGTTCAAATCTTAAAGATTCATTTCCATTGGTTAATACGATTTGATAATTACCTTTTTTTAACCCAAGGTTGCATTTGTCTGTTTTGTTTTTCACTTCCATTATGTCAATTGGGACAGCTAAATTGATATCTTCACCTTTTTTGAAAGCCAAAACCATAATAGGAAATTCAATTTCGATATCAGTTAATGTAATAGAAACATTTTTATTGCCATTTTTAAACAACCAACTTGGTCTTCCATCAATATATTCTGTATTTGGATGAAAAACAGCAATATCACTATAAGCTTCACCTTGTTCATATTTTAATGGTTTGCCAGATTTATCCAATAAGATGGAAGATTCATTAATATTAAGAGCTTTTAAAAGAGGATGATTAAATTTAAGGTTGCTTTTTTCACTATACTTTGTTTGATTAATGGTTAATGGATTTATTCCAGTATATTTGGCTAATCTTCCAGCCATAGCCTTTTCCCAATATTCGTGTTTCCCCTCTAAAACGTGGTCATAACCACAATGAATTAAAAATTTCTCTTTTGGGTTAGCATTAATAATTTTTTCAAGATTCTTAGCTTGGTTAATTTCTCTAGGTTTCCCGTTAGCTGCATGATTTTTGGTTTCATATGGGTAAATTGTATAACCAATATCAATAGCTTCCCGCAAAAGGTTACCAAATTGAGGGTCTTTAATATAATAGCCAGTTTTTTGAATGGGATGTTTTCTAATTTTTTGTAGAGAATCTAGGTTGTCTTTATAAGATAATGCTTCAAGACCTAAATTTGTATATCCAATATCATATAACCTTTTGAGAAGAGATTTTGTAAATACACGATGAAAAGAATTATGATGAGCTTCATTTATTATTACTATTTGATTTTTGTTTGCTTCTTCAATAATATAGTCGGTAGCATTAATTTTTGAATATTTTAAATTGATTGAATCTATTTGTTCCTTTGAGTAGTTTATTTCATTTCCACCCATTCCTAAATCCCAATGAATTAATGCGTTTTTATAATCACCTTTTGTTGTATAATCAGAAGCTGAATTTTGGTATTTCCACGGAACAGTATCTTTAACTACTTTATCTTCAATTTCTGAAGAAAACTTATATTCTGTTTTAAAATCAATTTTTTCAATTACTCTTTTTTCTTCTTTACAAGAAACTAATAAAAGTATAATTGTTAATGTGTGAAATATTCTTTTCATCTGTCTATTTTTTTTATTTTTATAGGTGATACATGCAGTTCGCTATTAGTCATTTTCTTGGGCGTAAAATCTTTATATGCTCGTTTCATAATTATTGTCAACGTTATAATAGATTTACAAATCAAAACTACATTATTATTAAAACACGATTGTCCCAATACATCAGGTCAAACGCATTAAAACATTTATAATTTAGTTGAATTAAACACCTAAAAAACAATAAATTAAGTTTCTTTTTTCGATTAAAAATTCGTATATTTACCTGATTATCAAACAGATAAATATGAATT
>JAKITG010000054.1 GCA_021648195.1 Flavobacteriaceae bacterium
TGATGTGCTACGCAGTTCTATTTCCATTTTTTGTCGTTAAAAATTCTTTCCATAGCTACGGCTATGAAAAGAATTTTCGCCTAAAAAAAGAAAAATATAATTTAATTTAATTTATCTAGCGTTTTGAAATTAAATTGGTATTAAAGTTTTTTTACTTCGAATTACTTCCTTGTCTAAAAAATTTAAGTCCTCATAAACAAAGGTTTACTGTGGGTTAAATGTTTATCGAGCGTCATACTTCTTTGTAAAAATAGCTTTTGCAACGATCTTAGTTTGTCATTTCTGTAAATGTTACGTAATTCGAGGACAAAATTAATAATTTTAATTTCGACAGAATGAGAAACGAATGACGAGAAATCTCTTAAATAACAAGTATTTAGATTCCTTGTCGCTCCCTTGATCGCTCTGTAGAAATGACATTACCCATTAAAATAATTGTAGAACCATATAAAATAACGTAAACGCTTAAATCAACAAAAATTATAGAAATTTTCTTTCTTGAG
This sequence comes from Flavobacteriaceae bacterium, assembly GCA_021648195.1. GTDB lineage: Bacteria > Bacteroidota > Bacteroidia > Flavobacteriales > Flavobacteriaceae > Lutimonas. The sequence goes on from JAKITG010000054.1 coordinate 504, forward strand.
AGCTCTTGCTCAATGATTACTTTTGTTGTAGCATGTTTTTGTGTATGAACGAAATCTCTTCAAATGTATCTGATATACCAAAAATTTCATATCCATGTTTGTGTAATTTGTTAACAATAGAAACAGTTCTTTCTGAGCCATTTTCTATAAACCTTTCATGAAATTCGACTAAAATTTGAGTTATAGATATTTCATTAGATAAAATATTATCTAATACATCATATTCAGCACCTTCAATATCCATCTTCAAAATATCAATATGGTCATGACCTAATTTATTTAAAATTGTTTTTAATGATTTTAATTCAACATTTATTACTGAATATTTATCAATATTATTATGTTCAACAATGCTACCAGAAACATGATTTTTATTTTTTGGTAAATAGAAATTGACAAATTCATCTGTATTACCAATCCCATATTCATAGAATTTAAAATTATTTGGAAGTTTTTGTGTTTTAATCCAATTAATAGATTTTGGCGTGGGATCAAAACCAAAGACATGGCATTTGTGTTTATTAATTAAATCTAAATCAAATGAGATATCTTCGCCAATTCCAAATGAATATACAATACTTTCCGTGTTTACCAAATCAGGATTTATATAAAATCCGCCATAATGGTTTCCGTACCAAATATGTTTACATTTTATGCCTTTTTTTAAATAATTATATTTTCCTAAAACTCTGAACAATAAATATTTAATTTTTCTTTTAATTAATTTCATGTTCCTCCTTTTATTATAATATTATAAAACATCTAGTCCTAAAATACGGCTACAGATTAATTCATGCTATATTTTAAAACTAGACAACCATCTCTATAATTAAAATAAACCATTCTAGTCAACTCCCATTATACACCTCTTACTCACGATTCTTTAACTATATAATAGTGAAACCCATTACAATTAGTATCCCAACTTAACTCTTACTCTTTCTAAAACTTTATCGGCAACTTGATGTGCTTTTTTTGCTCCAATTTTAAGTGCTTTATCAATTTCGGATAAATTATTTATATAGTAATTGTACAATTCGCGCTCTTTTGCATATTTTTCAATAAGTAACTCATAAAAGGTTTGTTTTGCATGACCATAACCATAATTTCCTGCCACATATTTTGCACGTAAATCTTCTGTTTGCTCTTCGGTTGCAACTAATTTATACAAAGAAAATAAATTACAAGTTTCTGTATCTTTTGGTTCTTCTAAAGGAGTAGAATCTGTTTGGATCTTCATTATTTGCTTGCGCAACTGCTTGTCTGGTAAAAAAATATCAATAATATTTCCTTTCGATTTACTCATTTTTTCACCATCAGTTCCAGGTACATACATGGTATTATCTTGAATTTTGGCTTGTGGCGGAATCAAAGTATTTCCCATTAAATGGTTAAACCTATTGGCAACATCACGACTCATTTCTAAATGTTGTAATTGGTCTTTTCCAACAGGAACAACATCTGCATCATACAATAAAATATCGGCAGCCATAAGCATTGGATAAGAAAATAAACCTGAATTTACATCTTCTAATCGATCTGCCTTGTCTTTAAAACTATGCGCCAATGTCAATCGTTGATAAGGATAAAAACAACTTAAATACCAAGACAATTCGGTTACTTGAGGCACATCGCTTTGGCGATAAAAAATAGTTCTTTCAATATCTAAGCCACATGCCAACCATGTAGCAGCTGTGCTATATGTATTCTGTTTTAAAATTTTGCCATCTTTAATTTGCGTAAGTGAATGCATATCTGCAATAAACAAAAAAGATTCTTCCTTTGTGTTTTTTGACATTTCAATAGCTGGAATGATTGCTCCTAACAAATTACCTAAATGTGGAGTTCCTGTACTTTGTACTCCTGTTAAAATTCTTGACATTATATTATTTATTTTCTTCTTTTATTATTTGAGTGAGATAAAAAACCATATTTGGTTGCAAAAATACATATTTAACATTCATTATGTATTAATAAACTTGGTTCAACCTTTATTTTAATAGAATATTTATCTTTGTGCCTTTATACCAAACAGATATTTCATGAAAACTAAGTGCAGTCAAGTGATTTTCAAGCAAAATTTCAATTTTATTTAGAACATCTTATTTGTGATAATACCTAAAATTTATTCTTCTTTTTGATGCAAATATCTCGTCAATTGCATAGACAAATCGAGTAAAATTATTTTTGAATTTCCGTTTCTTTCAATATGATAAATTGCTGTATCAAGAGCAGAATTTATATCTTCAATATTAGATCCATGCACAAAAGGAGCAAATTTATTTAAATCAAAATTTGAAGTTTGAGATTCAAAAAAAACCAACTCATTTGCCTTATAATTTGATAGTAATGCTTGACGGAAGAAATGAGAACAATAATGTAAAAATCTTTTTTGCGTTTCTCTACCTGTTTTAGCAATTTCGTCACTCCATACAATTAAATCTTGAATAACACTTGCATTCCCTTTTGCCTTAAAAGCTGACCTCACCCAAGTAATAAACCACTTTTCAAAAATTTGTTCATTGTCACTATTCAAAATTAAATGTTGGGCTTTATTCCAATTTCCTTGGGATTGATGTGCAATTTTTGCTGCCTGACTATCATCAATAGAGTGTTCTAAAATCAAAGTACTTCTAATATCATTTTCTCGTAATGGCTTAAAGTGTAAAACCTGACAACGCGATAAAATGGTTTTAATAATTTGCTCTTCATTTTCGGTAATTAATAAAAGTAATGTGCTTTTTGGTGGCTCTTCAATCAGTTTTAATAATTTATTTGATGCTGCAATATTCATTTTTTCAGCCATCCAAATAATTATTACTTTATAACCTCCTTCATATGATTTTAATACTAATTTCTTAACAATTTCTTCTGCTTCATTAACACCAATCTGACCTTGTTTATTTTCAATTCCCAATTGTTGATACCAATTGTATAAACTACCGTAAGGATTTTTTTCAATAAAGGTTCTCCATTCTTGTAAGAACGAATTACTTACAGGATTTTTTTTAACTTTATCATTTGTGGCTACTGGAAAGGCAAAATGCAAATCGGGATGTGCTAATTTTTGAAATTTTAAATTACATGCCTCATTTCCTGTACTATTTTCACCATCAATATTTTTACATAAAACATATTGTGCATAAGCAATTGCCATTGATAAAGCACCACTTCCAGTAGGAGCAACAAAAAGTTGCGCATGCGGAATTCTACCATTCGATACAGTTTGTATCAAATGTTTTTTTATATTTTCTTGTCCGATAATATCTTTAAAAAGCATAAATAGAATTCTATATTACAAAGAAAATAAAAAGTTTGGAGTTATTAGATAATTTACCCACTATTTTCACATATTAAGATCGTTGCAATATTGAGCAAAATTAAGATTTAAATCTTTTTTACTTCGAATTATTTCCTTCTCTAAAATTTAAGTCCTCATAAACAAAGGTTTACTGCGGGTTAAATTTTTATTGAGCGTCATATTTCTTTGTAAAAATAGCTTTTGCAACAATCTTAATATATTATTTATAGATTGTTAATCTTAATAAGCTGATTTATTACCTTTGCCTCGGTGAAAAGAAGATCAAAAAAAATACACTTACAACAACCTGCTAACTTTAAAAATAAGCTATTGCTGTGGGCACAACAGTTTGATAAATTTGTTTGGTTAGATTCTAACCCCGAAACTTTGGGAAAAAATCAAAATTACTCTAATTTTGATAGTGTTTTAGCAATTGGATTAGAACAAGAACTACGGTGTAATTATAAAAATGCATTTAATCAACTCAAGGAATTTCAAACCAAAACTAATGATTATATTTTTGGTTATTTAGGATATGATTTAAAAAATAATATTGAAAAATTACAGTCAGTTAATTTAGATAACTTAGGTTTTTCAGATTTATATTTTTTTCAACCCAAAAAAATATTTTTTTTCAAAGATAATTTGCTTGAAATTAGATATTTAAGTGGATATTTAAATGAAATTGAAAAAGATTTAGAAGCTATCAATAGTCAAGATGAGATGCTGGACACTCCCAAAAATTTGGAACAGCATGACGTCAAAATTCGTAAACGAATTACAAAAAAACAATATTTTAAAAAATTAAATAATATTCTCGAACATATTCATAGAGGAAATATTTATGAAGTTAATTTTTGTCAAGAGTTTTATTCTAAAAATACGACTATTGATCCTTTACAAGTTTATCAAAAACTAAATGCAATTTCAACACCTCCATTTGCTTCTTTTTTAAAAATTGACCATCAGTTTTTACTCTCGGCTTCGCCAGAACGTTTTGTTAAAAAACAAGGAATTCAAATCATATCGCAACCCATAAAAGGAACAGCAAAACGACTTATAAATTCTATTGATGACAAAAGAAATGCTTCTTTATTAGAACAAGATCTAAAAGAACGTGCAGAAAATATTATGATTGTAGATTTGGTTCGTAACGACTTATCAAAAACTGCAATAAAAGGAAGTGTTCAAGTAGAAGAATTGTGTAAAGTTTATAGTTTTAAGCAAGTACATCAATTGATCTCTACAGTCGTTTCAAAAGTAGAAAAAGAAACCAATCCAGTTGATATTATTGAAAGTTTATTCCCTATGGGAAGCATGACTGGAGCACCAAAAATTTCTGCTATGAAAATTATCGAACAAGAGGAAGAAACAAAAAGAGGTTTGTATTCAGGGGCTGTTGGATATTTTACTCCTGAAAATGATTTTGATTTTAATGTAGTAATACGCAGTATATTATATAATAAAAAGCAAAAATATATTTCCTTTTCTGTTGGAAGTGCTATTACTGTAAAATCTAATCCAAAAAGTGAATACCAAGAATGTTTATTAAAAGCTATTGCTATGAAAAAAGCATTGAAAAGTTAATTTCTTTATTGATTGTTAATGAAAACACCAACAAAGGCATTAAAATAGTTGATTTTACACACCCCTAAACCCTTCTCAAGAAGGTAATTAATACTTTATTTTTTCTGAAATACTCCAGCAATTACAGCCAGTTCATCATCAGACAAAGTAGATGTATTTTTTAGTATTTTTATAAACTCGATTACTTCTTCTGCTGAGGTAGGGCAGCCTAAATTTTGACCTTTTGTATTAAATGCATCTGCTAATTTCTTACCATAAGCATCAAAAATTAGAAAGAATGGAAGTCCTGCTTTTTCAGCATTATGCTTCTTTAAAAAATCTACGCCACCTGGGTTTTCTAAATTTTTCTTATCTCCTCTTTCTAATACATCCAAATGAACGATTACAAAATTATCATCAAATAAATTTTTAGTAGAGATTTCATTCATATTAGCATCCATCTTTTTACACCAACCACACCACGAAGCTTTAAACAATACAAATACATTTTTGTTTTCAATTTTTGCTTGATTATAAGCTTGGTCTAAAATAGCTTTAGCTGATTCTTGTGATTGTATCTGTTGGATAAAAAATAATGCGAAACAGATTAGTAATATTTTAATTTTCATAATTGAGATTTTGTTTTAGTAAAGATACAAAACTTATAAAGCTTCATTCATTTTATTTTTTATTTCCTCCAACCCTAAATTTCCTACACTTCCAATATGTGTATGATTTACCTCTTTATTGGGTTTGAATTCCCCTTTATTTACTTTTACACCAACAATTTTATAAGCATCTCTAAACGGAGTTCCGTTTTGCACCAATTCGTTTACCTCTTCTACGGTAAACAAATAATCATATTTTTTATCATCTAAAATATTTGTGTTTACTTGAATACTTTTTAATGAAAAAGTAAACATTTCCAAGCAAGCTTTCATACTTTGAATAGCAGGAATCATTCCTTCTTTTAACAACTGTAAATCTCTATGATAACCACTAGGTAAATTAGAGGTAATTAAAGTTAGTTCATAAGGTAAAGCCTGAATTTTATTACATTTTCCTCGAATCAATTCAAAAACATCTGGATTTTTTTTATGTGGCATAATACTCGAACCCGTAGTTAGTTCATCGGGAAATGATACAAATCCAAAATTCTGACTCATATACAAACAAATATCCATGGCAAATTTTGAAAGTGTTCCTGCCAAGGAACTTATTGCAAAAGCTACAGATTTTTCTGTTTTTCCTCTACTCATTTGCGCTGCAACCGAATTAAATTTTAAGGTTTCAAAGCCTAATGTTTTGGTAGTATCTTCTCTATCAATTGGAAAGGAACTTCCATAACCCGCTGCCGATCCCAAAGGATTTTGATCAACAACTTTATAGGCTGCATTTAAAAAATATACATCATCAATCAAACTCTCGGCATAAGCCGAAAACCACATCCCAAAAGAAGAAGGCATAGCAACTTGAAAATGGGTATATCCTGGCAATAAAACTTCTCTATGTTTTTTTGATAAATCCATCAATAAATTAAAAAACTCCTCTGTAAGTGATTTTATTTCAGAAAGTTCATCTTTTAAATACAGATGAACATCTACCAAAACTTGATCATTTCTAGATCGTGCAGTATGGATTTTTTTACCTGTATCTCCTAGTTTTTGAGTGAGTAGAAACTCTACTTTTGAATGTACATCTTCAAAAGAATTTTCGATGGTAAAATCTCCATTTTTAATAATTTGTAAAATAGACTGTAATTCTTTTTCAACAGCATCAATTTCGTCTTTGCTCAACAATCCTATTTTGTATAACATTTTGGCATGTGCCAAAGAGCCAATTACATCATATTTTGCCAATAACAGATCGAGTTCTCTATCGTTTCCAACAGTGAAAATATCTATTTTTTTATCGGTACTAAAACCTTTATCCCAGAGTTTCATCTTAATTATTTTTTAATCCCAGCCTTTCCCTAAGAGATGGGAAATTCATGGTTTGTTATTTTTAACATCTCTAATCCTTCTCAAAAAGGGATCTTCTTTTTTCTCTTATCTCTTAATTATATAACTATCAAGCTCAAATTTATTAAACAATTATACAACTTAACAAATCGACATAAATTTTTATTCCTTCATTAATTTCATCTACATAAATAAATTCATCAGCTGTGTGTGAACGATATGAATCACCAGGTCCTAATTTTAACGACGGGCAACTTAAATTCGATTGATCTGATAACGTTGGTGAACCATAAGTTTCTCTTCCTAGTTTTATTCCTGCTTTTACAATTGCATGATTTTTAGAAATGGAAGATGAGTTTAAGTTTAATGAACGTTCTTTTACTTCAACATCAATATGTTGTTTTACAATATCTAAAACTTCTTTATTAGTATATTGATCGGTTACTCTAACATCTACAACAAAATGACAGGTTGCTGGAATAACATTATGTTGATTGCCTGCATTGATTTGCGTAACAGTCATTTTTATTTCTCCTAAAGTATCTGAAGTTTTAGGAAATTTATAATTTTCAATCCATTTTATTGCTGCCATTGCTTTATAAATTGAATTATCTCCTAACCCGTGTGCTGCATGACCTGCCTTGCCATGAGCATAACAATCTAACACTAATAATCCTTTTTCGGCAATAGCCAAGTGCATTGAGGTGGGTTCACCAACAATAGCAAAATCAATTTCAGGGAGCAAAGGAATTACACTTCTAATACCTCCGTTTCCTGAATTTTCTTCTTCGGCAGAAGCCAATAAAATTAGATTGTATTTTAAATTTTTATGATTATTAAAATATATAAAAAGTGAGATTAAAGAAACTAAACATCCTCCCGCATCATTACTGCCCAAACCATATAGTTTTCCGTCAATAATTTCTGCTTGAAAAGGATCTTTATGATACCCTTTATTTGGCTTTACAGTATCGTGATGAGAATTTAATAGAATTGTTGATTTTGATGCATCAAAATATTTATTTTTTGTCCAAATATTATTTCCATTTCGTTCTACTTCAATCTTCTTAGAGTTAAGATATTGCGTAATTATCAAAGCAGTTTTATCTTCTTCGGTAGAAAAAGATTGTGTAGATATCAACTTTTTTAATAGTGCTAAAGCATCATTTTTTAATTGTAAAATCATAACATTAACGTTGTATATTTTTGATTTTTATCTATAATTACTTTCGGATTTCCGATAATAACTTTTCTGACACCATTTTCTAGTGCATGAAAACAATTTTCTAATTTTGGTAGCATTCCTTCGGCAATAATATTTTCCTGTTTTAGTTTTTCGTAAGTTCTTTTATTTATATTTTCAATAACTGAACATTCATCTTCAATGGATTGTAAAACACCGTTTTTTTCAAAACAGTACACCAATTCAACTTGATAATTTTTACTCATCGATTTGGCAATTTCGCTTGCAATAGTATCGGCATTTGTATTTAAAAGTTGTCCGTTTTTATCATGAGTAATTGCACAAAAAACAGGGGTCATTCCATTATTCAAAAATACATTTATTGCACTATTATTTACATAATCTACATCACCTGCAAAACCATAATCAACATTTTTTATTATTCTTTTATGTGCTAAAATACAATTCGCGTCTGCACCCGATAAACCAATAGCATTACAATTATTATTTTGTAATTTTGCCGTTATATTTTTATTGAGTAAACCTGCATATACCATTGTAACAATTTCTAAGTTAGCATCATCGGTAACTCTTCTTCCTCCAATCATTTTTGGTTGTAAACCTAAACTTTTTGCCATTTCTGTGGCTTTTTTTCCACCTCCGTGGATTAAAATTTTAGGTATTTTAATTTGAGAAAAATCAACTAAAAATGATAACAAATTATCTTTATCATTGATGATGTTTCCGCCTATTTTTACTATTGTAAGGTTGGTTTTCATCTTTCAAATTAATTACACAGAAACGTTTTACACATCCCTAACCTCTCTCAAGAGAAAAGTTTATTTAATATTTTTTTCAAAACTATTTGCGCAGCAAAGGTTCTATTATTTGCTTGTTCAATTGTTAAAGAATTTTTACTATCTAAAACTTCATCAGCAACAACCACATTTCTTCTTACAGGTAAACAGTGCATGAACTTGGCATTATTAGTTTCCTTCATTTTTTTACTGGTAATCATCCAATTTTTATCTTGAGAGAGCACTTTTCCATAATCATTAAAAGAGCTCCAATTTTTGGTATAGATAAAATCCGCATTTTCAAAAGCTTTTTGTTGATTGTATTCTATAGGAATATTTTTGGTAATTTTTGGATCCAATTCATAACCTTCAGGGTGAGTAATTACAAAATTTGCATCTTGTAACTGCATCATTTGTACAAATGAATTTGCAACGGCGTGAGGTAATGCTTTTGAATGTGGCGCCCAAGACAGTACAACTTTTGGCTTGTGACTTGTCTTATGTTCTTCTAAAGTTATGGCATCGGCTAAAGCCTGTAATGGGTGTCCGACAGAACTTTCCATATTTACTACAGGAATTGTAGCATATTTTATAAAGTTATTTAATACTTCTTCTTGCTTATCTTTTTCTTTATTTGTTAATGATGCAAATGCTCTAATAGCAACAATATCACAATATTGCGAAATTACTTTTGCTGCTTCTTTTACATGTTCTGATTTATTTTGATTCATAATTACACCATCTCCATATTCCAACTGCCAACCTTCGCTGCCAAAATTCATTACAATGGTATGCATTCCTAAATTTTGTGCTGCCTTTTGGGTACTCAATCGGGTACGCAAACTATTGTTAAAAAATAACAAACAAATGGTTTTGCCTTTGCCTAATTGTTCAAATTGTAAAGGTTCTTGTTTTAAAGTAATCGCTTCTTGTACTGCCTCTTGTAAGTTTTCAAGATCGTTTATGTGGGTATAATGTTGCATTTTTATTTTGTTATTATTTTTGTAAAATCAGATTGATCATGTATCGCATCAATAATAAAATTATCATTTAAACCATTAACTATCCATGTTTCAATATTAGCTTTTTGAGTAATTGTTGCTGCTTCAATTTTTGTTGTCATCCCTCCTGTTCCGTGAGTTGATTTAACATCTTCTATTTCTTTTTTCAAGGATTGAATATCTGACACTTTTTTAATGGTTTGAGCATTATTCAAATTTATAGATTTTTTTGTATAAATACCATTTGTATTTGATGCAATAATGAATAAGTTTACTTTCAAAAGTGTTGCTGTTAAGGCTCCCAATTTATCATTATCGCCAAATTTAATTTCATCCGTGGCAACGGTATCATTTTCATTGATAATTGGAATATAATTATTTTCTACCAAAACATTAATTGTATTTACAATATTTTCTTTTGATTGTTCTTTTTCAAAATCAGAATAAGAGAGTAAACATTGTGATGTTAGCAAACCTATTTCTTTAAAAATATCTTGATACATTCGCATTAAATATGGTTGTCCGATTGATGCCAAGGCTTGTTTTACAGTAACATCTTTTCCTTCTAAGGTTACCAATTCTTTGGCTGCAACAATGGCTCCTGAACTTACAATTACAAATTCATACTTCTGTTTTAAGGCAGAAATTTGACGAGCAATATTTTTAATTTTATTTTTGGAAATTATATTCGTTTCCTTAGTTAAAACATTTGACCCAATTTTGAGTAAGATTCTTTTTTTATCTGATTTGCCCATTTCCTTTAATATACCATTTATTAGTTACCAAATGATGTAATCCCATTGGTCCTCTATGATGTAATTTATCTGTACTAATTGCCAATTCACCACCCAAACCAAACTGACCACCATCGGTAAATCGGGTTGAAACATTTTGATAAACTGTGGCAGAATCAACATTTTCCATAAACACATTTGCTGTTTCATCATTTTTAGTGATAATAACAGCCGAATGTCCACCACTATATTTATTTATTTTAATAATGGCTTCATCGTTTGAATCAACACTTCCTAATACAATTTTATAATCTAAAAATTCTTTATACCAAATATTTTCCGATGGATATGAATTTACTTTTTCATAGGCAGTTAAAACCGCATCTCCTAAAATTTCAATATTTGATTCTAACAGTTTACTTATCAATGCTTTAATAAAAATTTCTTTATTTTCTAAATTGCTATTTATTAATATTTTATCTACAGCATTACAAGCAGAAATTTTACTTTTTCCATTAAGGATAACACTCAAAGCAAGATCTAAATCAGCTTCTATATCTACATAGATAAAGTTATTTCCTCTACCGCTAACAATTACAGGACATTGTGCATTTTGTTTTACAAAAGCAATTAATTTTTCACCACCTCTTGGCACAATTAAATCTACTTTTTGGGTTGGGTTTTCTAAAAAAATTTGAGTTTCTGTTCTATTATAATTCATATATTCTACCCAGTCGGTAGAAATATTATTTTTGAACAATGCTTTGTGCCACAGGGCTACAATCTTTATATTTGAATTCAAGGATTCTTTTCCGCCTTTCAACAAAATTTTATTTCCAGATTTAAATGCAATTCCAGCCGCTTCTACAGTTACATCGGGTCTTGATTCGTAAATGATTAAAACTGTACCAAAAGGAGCTGTTTTATTCACTATTTTCATTCCGTTATTATGAGTAAAATGGTACAATTCTTTTCCTATAGGATCAGAATCTGCAACCAATTGTTCTAATGATAAAATCATTCCTTCAATTTTTAAATCATCAACTTTTAATCGGTCGTACATTGCTATATCGTTACCATTATAATTTTCTAAATCTATTTTATTGGCACTTAAAATACTTTCTTTTTCATCAGCAATTAGCTGTGTCATTGTAATTAAAACATCATTGCGTTGTTGTGACGTTAGTAGTGTATTCATTAGTTCAAAATTTCTTTTAATGCGTTAATAAAAATATCAATATTTTCTTTTTTTACGTTTAACGGAGGTAGTATTCTCAATAAATTTTTATTCATTGCTCCACCTGTAAAAATATGGTAATCATAAATTAATTTTTTGCGTAATTCTCCAACTTCAAAATCAAATTCAATACCTACCATTAACCCTTTGCCT